>NZ_BAAAPH010000010.1:0-152935 GCF_039531045.1 Kribbella hippodromi
CTCCCTCTGACATCCACCCGCCCCACCCCCGACACAGCCCTCACCGTCTCAGGGGTCAGCCCCTGAGGCGATGGGTTCGGCCGCGAGATTCTCGGGGGTCAACCCATCGGCTCAGGGGCTGGCCCCTCAGACGGAAGCTGGCGCGGTGGGACTGCGACCGAGGCGGGTGCGGGGTGGTGGGATTGGTTCGGTCAGGCGACCTGGGCGGGGCGGTGGTAGCCGGGGAGTAGTTCGTCTACCAGGGCGTCGGTTTCTGGTTCTGCGCCTCGGGGGGCGCCGTGTTTGGTCAGGGCGGTGTAGAGCTGGGTGGCTACGTTCGTGACGTCGGCGGTGGTGCCGAAGTGGGAGGCCAGGCGGAGGGTGGCTCGCCAGAGGTCCTCGGAGGCCGGGGCGAAGCTCAGGCCGGTTTGGAGGGCGGTGCGGGCCAGGTTGCCGTCGTTGTGGTTCAGCGACGCCTCGGCCAGGCGGAGGGCGGCGTCGACGACCGCCTCGGCCATCCGGCGTTCGATGCCGGAGGCGGCCAGCCAGGAGTAGCGGCCGCCGGGGAGGTTCGACCAGGCGGGGCCGTGGACCAGGCTGAGCGCCGTGGACAGCGGGCCGCGTGGGTCGTCGACCATCGTCGCCTGCTTGGCGAGCGTACGGAACACGTCCCAGTCGACTCGCACGATGCTCCGGTTGAGCATCCAGCGGCCGGACTCGTCGGCGTACATGGCGTCGACGCCGACCCAGCGGCGGGTGTGCTCCAGCGCGGCGTCCCGCAGTTCCTCGCTGATCCCCCGCGGCCAGATCGCCCCGGCCAGTACGTTCGGGTGTACGCCGTAGTCCTGGCTCGCCAGGAACGCGATGATCTCGGTCGACAGAGCGATCCGGCCCTCGTCGATGACACCACGCGCGTCCACCTCGACCGGACCGAGCAGATCGACCTCGACCGGGGCCGGCTGGCTCAGATCGGTGGTCGAGAACTCGTACGCCGGCATGTCCTGCTCCGTCCGGCGCTTGTCCCGCGCATCCGCTTCGGCCGCGTCGAACAGCGCGACCAGGTCGGCGAACTGCTCCGGGTTGACGCTGTGCGCGTCCACCTCGAGCCCGAGCAGCCGGCAGACGGCCTGGTTCTTCTCGTCCACCACGAACCGCCACGGCGAGTTCATCACGTCACCGACCACGACTACCGCGATGCTGCGCTTGGTGTCCGCGGCCAGCCGGTTCAGCTGGTCCTGCTCCTCCGGCGACGGCGGCGCCGACACGAAGATGATCTCCGCGCCCCACAGCGCCGCGTCCGGGTGCGACAGTCGCGCCTCGGCGACCGAGCCCACGTTCCGCCGCTGGCAGGCCTGCACCTGCGCCTCGGTCCGGCGCGTGACCTCGGCCATCGCGTCGTCCAGGCGAATCCAGTAGCTCAGCCGCGCCGGCGACAACGACGACAGGTCGTCACCGAAACCGACCATGCTGATGTGCGCGCCCTCGGACCACAGGTTCGTCGCCAGCTCGACCGCGAGCGAACCGACCACGTCGCGAGACGCGTTGTTCACCCCGCCGAACGCGACGATCCCGTTCGCGGTGTCGAGGTCGATCAATACGGTCGCGCCGTCCGCGTTCTGGCCGACGGTCACCAGCGTCGGGTACGGCGCCGGGGCGTTCACCTCGCCGCTCGGACCGTACGCCCGCCGCAACGTCCACCGCGTACCGTCCGCGATCGCCTGCCACGGACCGGGCGGCGCGGGCTGCGCCTCGTACGGGTCGAGCACGAGCGTCAGCGCCCGATCGGTCACCAATGCGGCGACCACTCTCGGCATTGTCCGCTCGAGCTGCGCCATGTCGGAACCCAGCTTGCGCAGTGAGTTGTCGACGAACTGCGCGGTCGGCACGTCGGAGGCCAGCCGCAGACCGATCTCGGTCTGCCGGTGACCGGCGGCCTTCGGGCCGGGGCCCTGCGCCCAGCCGCGGCGCCGCTTCAGCGCCAGCGCTAGACCGGCGGCGAGCAGGGTCGCGCCGAAGCCGAAGATGCCGGCTTCCTTGAGGCCGATCCCGCCGTCGTGGGCCGCGACCGGAGCCGCCGTCGGCACCCGGACACCGCCGCCCGCGGGCTCACCCTGCTCTGCCTGCCCGGCACCGGGTACGTGCGGCTCGACAGTGACATTCGGCTGGCCCGGCTTCGCGTTCTTCGCGCCCGGGTCGGTCTTCGCGGACCCGATCACGACCTTCGAGCCCGGCTCGATGCCCTGCTCCGAGTATCGGCTCGGGCCGGACTTCTCGGCGCCGATCGAGGTCCGCGCCTTCGTCTCGACGGTCGACTTCGCCGACGGCTTGACCGTGCTCTTGCTCTCGGTGGTGGACGTCTTCGGCATCACCGTGGTCTTGGTGGTGCCGTGGTCGTCGATGCTGACCCGGACCGTGTGGACGCCCGGCCCCTTCGCGTCGCTCGGCAATCGCACCTGCCAGCCCGGCATGATCAGGTCCGGGTTGGTCAGCCGGCGGCCGTCGGGCTGCAGCTTGTTCTTGTTGAGGTCGTAGATCTCCTTGTACCGGCGACCCTCGCCCAGGTACCGCTCCGCGATGTCCCAGAGGCAGTCGTAGTTCCGGCCGTGCGGCGGACGGACCTCCGTGTACTTGACGACCTGCCCTTTGTGGTCATGGTTCGTACGCACGCCGGTGGTGGTCTTCGTACCGGTCATGAGCTTGCTGGCGGCCTCGGTCTGGCGGAACTTCGCGGTCTCGCTCTGCTCTTCACCGTGCCGCGCGCTGACCGAAACCGGAGCGGCCGGACCGCTGGTGGTGACCGCGCTCGCGACCGGCAGGCTGACACCCGCGCCGGCCGCGATCAGTACGACAGTGCCGATCAGGCGACGGGCCAGGGCCTGCGAGCCGCCGCCCAGTGGAACGCGTGGAGACAGACCGTGGCCGCGGATCTCCGCCACCGCCTCGGCGACCAGACAGATCACGAAATGCAGCCAGGCCAGCCAGATGACGACCGCGATGATGCCGAGCACCGTCTCGATGCTCAGCTCACTGAACAGCATGTCCCGGCTGGGCATCTTGTCCGGCCACGGCGCACCGAAGAACCGCACCAGCACGTACGGCACCCCGCCGACGATCGCCAGGATCGCGAGCAGCGCGACGAACCCCTTCAGCCGGTCCGCACCCGGACTCCCCTGCGCCCGCTGCGGCAACCGCGCCGCCCGAACCGGCTCATTCGTCCTTACCATCGCTCCTCCATACCCCCACCATCAGCCACCAATGGCCTGAACTTCCTGCACCGGCAGACGCTGCACGGCGGTGACATTCGCCTTGCCGATCGACTTCCACCCACCCGCGTCCTTGCCGATCCAGTACGACACCTCCCAAGTGATGGTCAGTTTGACGGTATACATGCCGTCAGGCTGGTCAGCACTGGATTTCTGGTAGATGTGCTTGCACGTGTTGAGCTGGTTGTACGGATCCTTGCTGTGGTCGTAACCATCCGGCTGGTCGACCGGCGTGATCCCGACCTTGCAGTCGAAGGTGCCGGTGTTGTCACCCGGGTCGATGTTCAGGTTCACCACCATGCCGCGCATGGTGAGGTTGTGCGTCGCGTCGTACATGCCGCTCAGCATTTCCTCGGGGTCAAGCGTCCTGGTGTCGCTCTTCAGGACCTCCGAGCTTTCCCGCGTCAGCGTGAAATACGCCGGCACGTTCACCCGCGGGGTGTACGTCGGCATGATCTGCAGAGCCGGAGCCGGGTAGGTGTCGTCGAACCGCCACCAGAACTTCTTCATGTAGTCCGGGAACGGGCACTGGGCACGTTCGGCATCATCCACGGCGACGTAGGCGCGCTCGAGATGTGCCCTCGGGCCGCCGTTGTAGCTGTCGAGCTCGTAGTCCGTGATCGTGATCCGCAGCGCCCAGGACTTGCCCTCGGGCGCCTTCGGCAGCCGGATGCCCTGCGGGATCTCGAAGTCGCGGCAAGGAATGAAAGGCTTGCCGCCCAGCTTCTCCCGCCAGGTCGGCGGCGGCCCCGGGTTCGTTCCCGACGGAATGTAAGCCACTCCGGAGCTGCAGTAAGCGCCGAAGCCGACCGAGTTCACGTACATGCTGCACACCCGGTTGCCGGTCTGGATCGTGTCCGCGAACGCACTGGACGTGGGACCGACCGTCAACAAAGCCAGGACCGCACTCAGGGTGAGTAGTGTGCGGGCGACTCGGTTGTGCATCCTCACTCCCCAGGCTTGGCTATCCGCAGGTTATCTTCGGTCAGGGGCATCATGCCCGTTGGCGAGTAGCCCGTCACCTATTCGGAATGTTCATTTCGACGTTCTGATCTAGGCCGGATAGTGCACGTTTGCGCAGTTCACGCCCTTGGCCGAGCCGAGGCGGTACGGGAGCCAGCCGACGCCGGTCTTGATCATCTCGATGACCTCCGCGGAGCCCTTCGGTGTCACCACCGTCCAGCGTTTGCCACGCGGATCCCAGTACTGGGTGGTCTGTGAGCGGCAGGTTTGTACTGCCACCGTGTCGTCCGGCGTGCTGTGCGCGCCGACGACCACCACGCTGCCGGGCGGCCGCATGATCCAGCCGTTGCGCTGCGCATCGAAGATGCCCTGGGACACATCGGAGTAGAAGAACGACGGGAACTTCTGCTTCAGGATCGTGTCGTCCTTCGAGACCAAAGCCTGGAAGTACAGCGGGTAGCTGGTCACGAGGCCTTGGACGGCCGGATTGGACGCGTAGTTCCCGGCGACCACGATCACCTGCTTGGTCTTGGCAGTCGGCTTGGCAGTGGAGGCAGGCGGTTCGGTGGGCGCCGCAGTCGTCTTGCTGGGCGCGGATGAGGGCGCGGGCGTCGCCGACGTCGTGGTCGGGCCGGCGTCCCCGCCGGCGGGGACCGGGAGGCCGCCGTCGTTCGAGCCTTTGCTGCACCCGCTGACCAGGACGACCCCGGCGAGAAGTGTGGCCGGAAGGGCAAACCTACGCACGAAAGAACAGTCCTCCGGTGTCTAGCGCCGTGGCGGCGAGGTCGAGGTGGGTGCCGACGAGGGGCCGGATGACGGGCCGCCGGTCGGCGGGGAGCTGGGCGGCGGCGAGCTGGACGGGTCCGGCGGCGGCGTCACGTTCGGCGTGCAGGTCGCCGGGAACGGGAACGGCGACAACGTCCAGGTAGGCGTCGGCGAACCGACCGTCCAGCTCGGGCACGGCAGGTCGATGGTCGGCGGCCGCGCGGTGGTGATCGGCGCGCCGGGCCCGTCCGTGGTCGGGTTGACCACGATCGGCGGAATGCTCGGGCTGTCGTCGGCCTTCTCCACGCCTTGCTCAGCGTGCGCCTGCCCGGTACCGGAGGCTTTCAGTGAGGTCTTGCCGATCAGCCCGAGGAACGTGGTCTTGTTGGCGATGTCGACCTGGATGTCGATCTCTTTGTCGGTCAGCACGGTCGGCCCGCAGTTGGTGACCGCCGGGTCGTTGGCGCGTACCTGCCCGCAGAACGCGGCGATCGCGGCGGCCGCCTTGGCCGGGTCGATCTTCGCCTCGGCCACGTTCAGCTGGATCGCGGCCGCGCCGACCCGGGCGGCCTCCTGGGCGTACCCGACCGCGCGCGACCGGGCGCCCAGCTGCCGGCCACCGTCGATGACGAGGCCGGCCAGGGTGAAGATCATCACCGCGAGGATCGCCACCGCCGGGCTGAGCGCGCCGCGGGCGAAGAGCCGATGGTTGCCGGGCGCATCGATCCGGAAGAACTCGACCACTCGGGACCGGTGCCCGTCCGGCGTGGACTCAGGAGCCGTCACCGCGCACCCCCCGGTACGGGTCGAGGGACGACGTGAACCGTTTGGTGATGGTGGTGTCGCCACCGAGCCCGAGCAGGCCGAGGTCGCGGTAGTTGATCGTGCAAGTGACTTCGACCGACAACGGCTGCCCGGCCACGAACCCGGTGGTGATCGAACCGGCCGCGGTCGCCTTGCAGGACTTGACCCCCTGCCCCATCGCGTCACTGACGGCCTGGTCGACCCGGCTCTGGGCTTCGGGCAACGATCTCGCCTGGCTGGCGCCACGGGCACCGTCGCGGGCCGCGCTCTCCAGCAGCGACGACGTCTGGAAGTACCTTCCGCAGGCGAGCAGGAACATGAACAGCAGGAGCAGCACCGGCGCCAGGATCACCATCTCCAGCGCCATTGTGCCGCGGTCGCTCCGCCGGTGCCGGCCGATGGTCTGGACGCGTTCCAGCGGCCCGGCGGCGTGCACCGGCCGGGCGTGCCGGGCCGGGCGGCGGATCCCCAGCAGCGTCATCTGTTCGCTCACTTGTCGGCTTCGAACTGTTCTATCCGGCCGGTCGCGGTCCGGCTCACCTTCAGCGTCAGGCCTGGTACGAGCGACACGGTCTCACCGGTGACGGTGAACGAAACCATGCCTTCCGGGCTGTTGTACGAAGGGAACGGCACCTCCGTGTGCTGCAAGGTGGTCCCGCCCAGCTGCGCCGCGTACGACTGGATGTCGGACCGCACTTTCTCCCCCACCCCGGTCGTGTACACGGGTGGCTGGACGAGCCGCAGCCGGGAAACGCCCTCCTGGGCGGCGTTGAGCGCGACGGACCGCCCGTACAGCCAGAGCGCGGTCTGGATGGACAGGAAGATCAGCGTCAGGATGGCCGGCGCGAGAATCGCCAGCTCCAAGGTGCTGACGCCACGCTCCGACCGCCCGCGCCGCCGGCGGAGCAGTCGCCTCATCGGTCCGGCCGTCAGCCCTGGTCGATGTCGGCGGTGTGCTTGCTGATGACCTTCTTCACCACTACGCCGATCGCGAGCGCGGCGACCACCAGGATGCCGGAGATGATCGCCCACTCCAGGGCGGACGCACCGAGCTCGGTGTGCCCCTGCCGGGCCCTGGCCCGCTGGGCCTTCGCCCGCGCGACCGCGTAGCCGGTCATCGCTCGCCAGAACATCAACTCCGAGGTCATCCGCATGCCTTCCAGATCGTGAGGCCGAACCAGGCCTCAGTATGCCGTGTTGGACGGGCGACTCGGCCCAAAAGATCCCTTGCCCAGGTCACTGTTCGGCCTAACTTCCGAGGATGGCCACCCCGGCCGGAAAGGCCAGGAACAGGAAGAACGCCGCGATCATCACCAGCTGCGCGACGAGCATGGACTGAGAGCGCTCTCCGGCCTTGCCTTCGACATCGGCGAGCTCCTTCCGCCGCAGCGACGCGGCCCGGGCCAGCAGCGAGGCCCGGATCTTCGCGCCCTCGTCACCGGCCAGCGCCAGCGCGGAGGCCAGGTCGCGGAGCTCGTCGACACCGAGGTCCTCGCCGAGCCGGGCCATCGCGTCCCAGGGCGTGATGCCGATCAGCCGCGCGTTCGCGAGCGCCTGCCGGATCCGCGCCATCGCCCAGTGCTCGCCGATGGTCGACGCGGTCATCAGCGCCTCCGGCAGGCCGCGGCCGCCGGCCAGGTTCATCGCGACCAGGTCGAGGAAGCTGCCGACCACGTGCCGGAAGTCCCGCCGCCGCTTCTCCGCCTGCTGGCGAAGGGTCAGGTCGGGCAGGAAGAACGCCAGCGCCATGAAGGCAACGGTCACGATCGCCGGGGCCGCGCCCGGTGCGCTGAACCCAATCGCGGCGAACAGGAACAGCACGATCGGGATGAAGATCAGTGCGCCGAGCGCGAAGAACACCTTGGTCGCCAGCATCGCCGCGAACGGCTGATTCATCACGGCGAGGTCGCGGCGCAGCTTCCCGAACGCCCAGCCGCGCGCGTTCGCCTCGGCCTCCAGCCGCCGGCCGAGCGACTCCCGGGCCCGGTCGACGCCGCCCAGGACGCGTTCACCGGCCGCGCTGGTGGTGGCACCGCTGGTGTACCCGCCACGGCCGGCGTCGATCCGCGCGATCGTGGACAGCACATTGGCCCGTGGCTTGATGAACATCCGCACCAGCACGTACACACCGAGTCCGGCCAGGCCGCCGGTGATGAAGGCCCACGTCATCCGCTCACCACCTCCATCCGCTGCTCGCCGCTGCCGCTCATCCGCTGGTCCCTCGACGTACCGATCAGGAACCGCTCCGGCACCTCGATCTTCGCCAGCCGGCGCAGCCACAGCAGGCCGAGCGCGTACAGGCCGATGACGATGCCCAGCACGACCTGGCCGATGAAGCTCGTGTACGGGGCCATGTACGTCGGGTTGAACAGCACCAGTCCGGCCGCCATGATCAGCGTGATCGCGACCACCACCTGGACACTGCGCCGGGTCGATCGACGCTCTGCCGCGACCTTCCGGCGTACGTCGAGCTCCTCCCGCGCCGAGTCGGCCAACGCGCTGAGTACCTCACGCAGACCGGGTCCGCGCAGCCGGGCGTTCAGGACCAGGGCCGCGACGATCAGGTCGGCGGACGGGTCGTTCAGGTCGTCGGCGAACCGCATCAGGGCCGAGGGCAACGGTTCGCGGATCCGCAGCCGGTCGACCAGCAGGTTGAGGCTCGGCTTGATCGCGGGTGCCGCGTTCACCGCGGTGGCCGGGATCGCCTGCTCCAGGCCGACCGCGCCGGCGATGGTGTCGCGGAGCGCCTCGGTCCAGGTGGCGAGCGCGTCGAGGCGATCGATCGCGCGCCGTTCCTCACCGGTGCCGCCGAAGAACCGGTCGGCCATCGCGGCCAGCAGACCAAGGGCCACCGCGAGTACGAGCCAGCGGGTCACCACCAGTACGAGCAGACCGACCGCGACGCCGGCGCCCAGGCGGATCAGGTTCCGGCGGTGTTCGGTGCTGCGGTTGCGGAACAGCGAGGGGGTGTCGTCCTTGGGCTCCGTGCCGCGGAGCGCGACGATCAACAGCATCACCGCACCACCGACCACGGCTCCGCAAAGCAATGCCGCCAACGTAGAGGGAGTCATCGCATCACGCCCACGTTCCGTGGACCAGCGGCTGGTAGCCGAAGTGTTCGAGCTCGTCCATGCAGGCGATCGGCGCGTGCGCCGCGGCCCGGCCGTCCGGTCCGGCCGCGAACACCTCGCCGGACAGCACCCGGCCGTCCCAGCCGGTGACCTCGCGGATGCTCTCCACGTACCGGCTGAGGCCGCCGCCGCGCTGGTAGTCGTTGTGCTTGCGGATGAACACGACGAAGTCGAGCGCACCGGCGATCAGCATCTGGGTGGCGTCCATCGGCAGCCGCTCCATCGCCTGGATCGCGTACGTGCTGATCCGGTTGAACACCTCCATCGAGCTGTTCGAGTGGATCGTCGACAGCGAGCCGTCGTTGCCCTGGCTCATCGCGTTCAGCATCGTCACGATCTCGTCACCGAGGACCTCACCGACGATCACCCGGGACGGGTTCATCCGCAGCGACCGGCGGACCAGGTCGGCCATCGTGACCTCGCCGACGCCCTCGGAGTTCGGCAGCCGCTCCTCGAACGCGACCACGTTCGGGTGCAGGTCCTTGAACTCCCCCAGCCCCAGCTCAAGCGACCGCTCGACCGTGATCAGCCGCTCGTGCGGCTGGATCTCGTTCGCCAGCGCGCGCAGCAGCGTGGTCTTCCCGGAGTTCGTCGCGCCGGCGATCATGATGTTCTTCCGGGCCGCCACCGCCGCCCGCAGGAACGAGCCGACATCGTCGGAAATGGTGCCGTTGGCAACCAAGTCCTTGAGGAACACCCGGCCCAGGCGGGCGCGCCGGATCGAGATCGCCGGCCGGGACGTCACGCCCATCACGGCCGACAACCGGGAACCGTCCGGCAGCCGCAGGTCCAGCTGCGGGTTCGCCGAGTCGAACGGGCGGCTGGTCAGACCCGCGTGCGCGGCCAGCACCTGGATCAGCTCGACCAGTTCCTCGTCGCTCTCGGCGACCGGACCGGGCGTCTCCTCGCGGCCGTCGCCGTACTGCACGAAGACCTGGTCGCACCCGTTGATGTCGATGTTCTCGACCTCGGGGTCGTCGATCAGCGGCTGCAGCCGGCCGACCCCGAACAGCGCGGAGTGGATCGCACCGGCGATCTGCGCGTCGTCGTCGGGCGTCGGCGGCGTACGGCCCTCGGCCAGCTCGTACCGGGCGTGGTCCTCGAGCACCTGCACGATCAGCGACCGGGCGTACTCGCGCTCGTCCTCCGCGCTCATCGGCGGTACGCCGTTGACCTGGTCCCGGCGGCGCTGCTCGTTCAGCCGCTCCGCCACCTGCACCCGCAGCTTGCGGACCAGCTCCTGGTCAGCGCTCATCGGTACTCACCCGGCGGAAAGGCCGTGTTCGCCATGTCGTAGTCCTGCGGTGGCGGGGCGGCGACGAGGGACGCCAGCTCCGCGGTGATTTCGGTGGCGGTGCGGATCAGGGGTGTCTTGTCGAGCCGGCCGTGGCCGCGCCCGTCGAAGAACGCCGCGCCCACCGGGTCGTACGCCAAGTGCCAGCGATGCCGCACCGGAACCGACATCGCGTCGAGGACGGACCACACCTGCTTGACCGCGTCACGCTGTTTCGGGTCGGCAACCACGACAACGGCGAGTTGCGCGTCGACGTGATGCACCAGGCTGGCCAGCCGCTCCCGCAAGTGCGCCACGGACGAACCGGTCGCCGTACACATCATCACCACAAGGCGCGCGGACTGGATCACCGGAAGCTGCGGCGACGACGCACCGATCCGCCCACAGTCGGCCAGTACGTCACCGTGCTGCATCTGGTTGAACGTGATGCCGAGCGGATGCCACAGGCCGCCCATGCCACCGACCTGCTCCGGCGAACGAACACCGAGCAGGACGTCGAGACCACCGTCGAGCTGCTGGCTGTGCGCGAGGATCACCTCGTCGCCCAATCCCTTCCGGCTCGCGGCGGCCAGGCTGACCAGGCCGCGATCGGAGTTGAGCGCCGCGCCACCCGGTCCGGTCATCCGGATCGCCACATCGCTGCCGGCCGGGTCGCACTCGGCCAGCAGCACCTGCCGCGGCCAGAGCGCGCCGAAGACCAGTCCGGCCGTGGTCACCCCAGGCGAGCCCTTCCCGCTCGCCAGTGCCACCAGCGCCATCAGTTCGACCCGCTTTGCGGTACGTCGGGCGGCGTACCCGGCGGAAGCTTCGCGAGGATCAGCGACTTCGCCGCGGCGGCCGCGCTGACCACGGTGATCTTGTTGTCCGGAACGAGAATCGTCACGTTCAGCGAGCTGTTCGCGGACGTCTTCGCGTCCGTGATCGCGCCGGACACCGACGTCACCGTGGCAGCCATCACGAGCGGCGTGGCCGCGGTCTCCGAGTTCGCGGTGGGTACCCGGACCACCCGCACGATGTCGCCGACGAGCAGCCCGTCGGACGGCGCCCGGCCGGCCTCGAGGGTGACGCCGACCAGGGCGCCACCCGGCGGGATCGGCTGCGTCGCGTCCTTGGTGAAGTTGTTCTTGGTGATGAACTGGTCCTTGTACAGCCAGGTCGTCGTGTACCGGCCGATGTACTTGCTGGCCTCCGACCACGGCACCAGCCCACCGGTCGCGCCGGCCAGGTCACCACGGGACAGGTCCTTGGCCTCGAGCTTGTGGCCGGGCGGCAGCGCGTCGGCCGAGATCGCGACGAAGTCGGACCGGTTGCCGCTGTTCAGCGCGATCAGCGCGGAACCGGCCGCGCCGAGCAGGATCAGGATCACCGCGAGCGCGGCGAGGGCGGGACGACGCTCTCGGCTGCTCGGCAGGCGGGTCGAGCCGCCACCCGCCGATCGGCCCGCTGCGCGGGCGCCTTGGGCAGGGGTACGCGTGGAGGACGAGAGACTCACGCGCCTACCGTAATGGCAGTGAGGTACCAACCAGGCACGGAGGCAGGTGCTGTTACCGGGCCGCGACGCGACTGCGCTCTGTAGTGGTCAGCAGCTCGTCGAAAGCGCCCGGCCCGCCGTACAACTGGTCTAGATAGCTGTACAGCGCGTGCAGCGCCTTGCCGAGTTCCTGCTGCCATCCGTCCCGCTCCTCCAGCCAGGTCGTCAGGGCCCGGCCGTCGGCCAGCGTGACCGCCGCGTTCACCGGCTGGACCAATCGCTCCCCCTCCGGATCCGGTACGGGGTGCGGCCCGCGGATCTTCCGGATCGCGTCCGTCAGCGCCTGCTGCTCCGCGCCGGTGAACACGTAGTCGAATCCGGCCCCGCCGTGCAGCTCGTCCAGGTACTCACTCAGCGCGAGAAAGAGCTCGACACCGTCGTACTCCGGACCGTCGTCCGCGACATGCCGGAACCGCGCGACCCAGCTGCGCGCCTCACTTACGCTCCACTTCGATGTACCAAGCCGGTCGACCATGCCGTCGATCCTAGGTAACAGACCGTCGTGAATCGTTAACATTTCGGGTAGATCGAGTAGCTGGATAGTAACCAAAAGTTTGCTAAATTCCGGAACCAGACGGTCCGGGTGACACTGGTGAGCACCCGGCCACCTATGGGGAGGGGTGTGTCTGGTGACCACGCCCACGATTTCCGCCGCGGATGCGCTGCTGCGTGCCCGCTGGGCGGCGGGAACCGCGCTCGCGATCGTGCAGCCATCCGCTGTGCGGCTGCGGAACGGCCAGGTCTGGCTGACGAGTCGCGACGACACGTTGTCGGCGCAGGTGATGCAGGGCCTGGAGGAACTGCTCAGCCGCCGGGCGGCCGACCGGGTTTCGGACGCGCGCCTGCTCGCGGAGGCGGTCGGCGTCATCGGTTCCGAGGTGGCCCGGGCGCGCGGTGAGCTGCCCGCCCGCGGAGCGACCGAGGCCCTGGACCGATTCCTGCGGGCGCCGGGCCAGGACCAGAACCGGCGGACCGAAGCGGAGGCGATGCTCCGCGTCGCGCTCAGCGCCGCCGCCGCCGACGACCGGGACGCGGCCGAACGGCTGCGCCGGCTGCCGGGATCGCAGGCACCGGTGTCCTTCACCCGGATCGTGTCGGCCTCGGCCGAGATCGAGCGCGACGCGCAACTGCTCGGCG
The DNA here is from genome assembly GCF_039531045.1 of Kribbella hippodromi. Taxonomy (NCBI): domain Bacteria; kingdom Bacillati; phylum Actinomycetota; class Actinomycetes; order Propionibacteriales; family Kribbellaceae; genus Kribbella; species Kribbella hippodromi. Next base: position 12,868 of record NZ_BAAAPH010000010.1, read on the forward strand.
CCGCTCCCAACCAGAATCCTGCCCAGAATCCGGCGCAGGAATCGGCGCCCGGCCCGGCGCGGCAACGGTCCGGCGCCCGGCCGGAGGTCGGCAGCAACCACCGGCGGGCCGAGGGCCGCCGGGTCTTCACCCCGCGGGTCCGTGGCACCAGCCTGAACGCCGACGCCAACCGGCGTCCGGCCGCCGATCCGATCCTGGCCGCGACGACCGCGCTGAACACGCTCGGCGGGATGAGCGAAGTGGACCTCGCGTCCGCGTCGGTGACCGAGCCACCGGTCATCGATCTGCAGAACCAGCGGGCAATCCTGCGGACCACGGTCAGCGAAGCGCCTCAGCACGTACACATCGAGGTCGGCTCGACCACTCTCGGCGCGACCGCCCAGGGCATCGTCCGGGCCGGTACGGCACAGCAGCCGCATGTACTCCGGCTTCCGCCCGGACTTGGCGACGCCGAGATCCGGTACGCGCTGACGCACCAGCTGGCGCTGCTGACCCAGGAGATCTCGGCCGCCCAGGCGGAGCGGCCGCGCGGGGTGCTGGGCCGGCTGCGGTCGGTCTTCGGTCACGATCGCCGGGACCGCCGGCTGCACGCCGACTACGCCGCCTTCCAGGTGACGGTCCGGGACTGGCACCAGACCCGGAACGAGACGCTGGCGCACGGCCGCCCGAGCGGTCCGCGCACACTCGAGGACCTCGAACGCGACCTGAACGGCCTGGCCCGGACGATCCGCCGGCACGGCGGCACCCCGCCCACGCTCCCCTGGGAGCCGGGGGCGATGCTCGGCGCGGACGTGGCCGCCTTCGGCGTCGCGGCGGCCCGGGCCAGCCAGAAGCCCGCCCGGAACTCCGTCGCGCACCTGCGGGCGGAGGTGGTCACCCAGATCGAGTCGCTCGAGTCGGCGGTCGCGGAGCTGAAGAAGCAGTCGGCGACCAAGGCCGGCACCGCCGAGATCGCGACGAGCGAAGCCGAGGCGAGCGAGACCGAGGCCGCGGCGGAGGACGAGCAACTCGACCTCACCGCGCCCGAACGGGCCCGCGCGCTCCGCAACACCGCCACCACCCAGCGGAACAAGGCCCGTCGTCACACCGAGATCAGCGGGGCGTACGCCGCGGCGGCCGGCGAAGCGCAGAGCGCACTCGACTCGTACCGCGATCTCCTGAGCGGTATCGACGCCGGTGAGCCGCAGGCCCGCCTCGGCCAACTGGCCGGCGCGGCGCACCAGCAGGTCGGCGTGTACGAGCGCAGTCGCGAGGCCGCGCTTCCGGTCAAGGACATGCTGCTGACGGGCGTACCCGAAGGCCAGCCGCTCGACCTGCCGGTCAATGACATCAACCGCATGCTCGCGGCCAACGGCATCCGGCGCCGGATGCCGACCCGTGGCCCGCTGCCGCTGCCGAGTGCGGAGTACCGGCGGCTGCTGTCGGAAGACGGCATGGTGTTCAGCGTCCCCGGCGACGGTGACGGCGACCTCGGCAGCATGCCGCAGGTACGCCTCCGGATGCGGCCGCGCAACATTCGCGAGATCACCAACCGCGACTTCGACATGGCCGAGCAGATGTCCGGCACCCTCGGCGAGGGCGGGACCTCGGTCGGCACCACGAACACCCACTCGACCGGCCTGAACATCGGCGTGAACCTGCAGGTGCCGCTCGCGCTGGCCGCGCCGGGCACGCCCCTCCACGCCGCCGCGCAGGTGCTCTCGCCGAAGGTCACGGTCAGCCGGGGCCGCACGCTCGCCGACAACAGCGGCGCGACCGGGCACTACCAGTCCGGCTGGGTGAGTGACAACCGCGGTGAGTCGGTGCTGTGCGAGTGGGACGGCGTGCTGGAGATGGAGGTCCGCAGCTCGCCGTACGAGGAATGGTCGCCGGTCGAGAGCATCGACGCCGGGCAGCAGCAGACCTGGGTGTCCAGCGCGTACACCGTGAAGGCGCCGGCCCAGACGGTCACGCTGGCCGAGATCGGGCGCGGTCAGGACGTCACCGGCGCGTTCCCGCGGCACACCGTCGACAGCATCGACGGCCTGCAAGGTGTCGCCGAGCGCCTGACCAAGCGGGCGCAGGCGCAGTACGGCGACCTGGACGAGATTGCGTACAACCACATCGCCGGCCTGATCGTGAACGACAGCCCGCGCCTGCTCCGTGAGCTCAGCCAGCCGGGCGGCATCACCCGGAGCTTCAACGGCCAGGACGGCAGCGAGTACGAGCTGACGTGGGAGCTCGAACCGGTCTGGAGCAGTGTCGAGCTCAAGGGCGAGTCCAGTACCGAGATGTGGATGGAAGAGGTACTGGTCGACTTCGCCGGCAACAGCGCCAGCCAGACGTACGGCGCGTCCCTGACCGGCACCGGCTCGCTCGGATTCCCCGGTGTGCTGGACAAACAGCACCCGGTGGCGGCGGCGACCGCGCTGAACAACGTCTTCGGGTCCGGCGTGAACATCGGCCCCAACGTGTCCGCCGGACGCAACGTCACCCGGACGGGCGGCCAAAGCGTCAGTACGACCACGATCACGCCGTTCGTGCACCGGTTCCAGGGACCGACGCAGGGTGTCGTGATGCGCTTCGAGCCGCGCGCTTCGCTGCGCAAGATCGGCGACGCCCGGCCGCCGATTGTCGAGCGGGGCCCGTGCACGGGACACCTGCGGGTCGCGGAGAACGACCTGCTCCGGGCCGGTGGCCGCGCGGACGCGAAGGCGATCGAGCGGGACGAGACCGGCGCGATCCGGACCGACAAGGAGGGCCGGGCGCTGCTTCGCGGTGACCCGGCGCCGCCGACCGGCCCGCAGTCGGCGCCGCCGTGGATGGGCCGCGGCGAGAACAAGATCCGCGGCGTCGGAAAGGCGCTGCCGCAGAACATCGTCGGCGCCGACGAGGCCCGCGCGGACGCGCTGGCCGGGCTGCGCAAGCTCGGCCTGGTGCCGGAAATCGACGAGAAAGGCCGCCCGGTCGGCAACGCGACCCGGGCGCAGCACGCGAACTACGAGCGCGTGATGACGAACATCAACGCGCCGCGGCTCGAGGCCGGCGCCGACCAGGCCTGCCAGGGCGGCCTGATCGTGATGCTGGAGGACACCGGTTTCGCCGGGACGCCGCGCTGGCGGCCGTACCGGCTGACCATGCGGCAGAAGCACGACCAGACGACCGGCAGGTTCCAGGCCGAGGGCCTTGGCACCAGCACCAACGAGAACATCGTCAAGCTGGCCATCAGCTCGCAGGCAAGCGGCCGGTCCATCAGCCGGTCGAAGTCGATCCCGTGGTCGGCCGGTGTCGGTGGTTCGCACGGACCGGCCGAAGGGCTCCGCGGCTGGATCGGGAAGCTGGGCGTCAAGTTCAGCAAGACCGCGGTCGGCCGGTCGTGGAGCTGGTCGGTGGACGACCGGATCAACCAGGCGCCGCTGACCGAGAGCGCCGAGACGCTCGTCAAGGTCCGCGAAGATGTCGTGATCGAGTTCGCCGAGATCACCGACCAGGGCGACGCCGAACCGCTGGCGCGGGTCGACGGCACCATGGACGTCGCGTACGAGAGCTCGCTGGCGAACGCCGCCGAGCCGGTGTTCGAGGAGAACCCGGCCAAGCCGCACGACCAGGCCGTCCAGCAGGCCCTCCCGGTCGCCGTGGACGCGGGCAACATCGCCGACGAGATCTGCGCGGCGATCCCCGCGATCCGGTCCGACTCGACCGCGCTGCCGGCGCTGCACGCCGCGCTCGGACCGTCCAGCCTGGTCGCGAACCGGGAGTGGATGAACGGGAGCTACCGGCTGCCCTTCGTCGTCACGCAGGCGCCGGGCAACCCGGTGCACGCCTTCAAGGACGGCACCATCCTGCCGCAGGAGTACCAGGTCGTCATCCGTGGTGAGGCGGCCAGCCTGACCCATGTCGCGATGAACAAGCAGGTCACCGTCGACATCAACTTCACCATGAGCGCGGTCGGGCACACCTCCGGCACCTCGAAGTCCGGTGGGTTCAGCGGCAACCTCGGCGGCGGGATGGGCGGCGCGGACGGTACCCAGACCACCGGCGGTCTTTCCCTCGGCCGGACCACCGGCACCTCGCAGTCGACCACGATCAGCGAGACGTCGGGTGAAGAACGGCTGCTGATCAACCCGGGGCTGCACCACGAGTTCCTCGAGCGGCACAAGATGTACGCCGACATCGTGCACAACGGCCAGGTGGTCCGCACCGTCGAGCTTCCGGACGCGCTCGTACAGAAGGCGATGGCCGAGCGCCGGGCCCTCGAGCTGTACGCGAGCGGCAAACTCGACCTGCCGCTGTGGGTGGCCGAGGACGCCTGCGAGCGGTACCTGAACGACAAACTCGAGCTGCCGGAGCGGACCGCGAGCGGGTTCATCCGCCGGTACAAGCTGGAGAAGGACGGAGTCACCACCGGGCTCGCCGCGACCCACACTGCCGAGCGGCTGGCCGCGAAGCTGCGCGAGCAGTACCGCACCGATCCGGACGGGAACCAGACCGGGGACGACCGCCTCACCGCCGCGCTCGACCAGGCCGATGTGATCGCACAGCAGGTCCGGGCGATGCACGCCTCCGACGCGTACCAGCACAGCCTCGGCGGCGCGGACATCGAATCGCTGGTACTGGCCGACGACCCGGACAAGATGGTCGACCTGCGGACCCAGCTCGAGCCGCAGATCGACCAGGTCGCGCCCGGGCTGCGCAACGCCAGCTACGTGCTGCAAGGCGCGCTGGACGTCAACTTCAAGCCCCGTGGCTTCCACGGTCACATCGAGAACATGCTCGGCCCGGACGGGGACTACATCCCGGTCGAGGTACCGATCCAGGGCCAGAACGGGCCCGACGTGCTGCTCAACCACGTGACCGCGCGGTTCACCGGTGAGATGCAGGTCCGCGCCGTCCTGGTCGACGAGGAAGGGAACATCCTCCGGGACAAGGACGGCAAGCCGCGGCTCGCGACGGAGGACGCCGGTGGCGTCGAGCAGACCTACGACTACGAGCAGGAGGACCGGTCCGCGAGCCACACCACGTCGATCACCGGCGGTGTCGACGGCGGCATGCCGGGCGCACTGGGGGCCGGCTCGGCCGGCCTGTCGACAGACCTGACCACCACCGACACCCACGGCGACGGCATCCAGAATACCAACCTGCGCCGCAACGGTGTCTTCGTCCGGCACCTGGTCGAGCGCGAGGTGGTCTTCACCACCGAGGTGATCCGGATTCGCAACGCCGGCGCGGCGGCGATGGCGAGCGCCCGCTGGAAGCTCGGCAAGATCGACCCGAAGGACGTGACGATCAGCTCCGGCAAGCAGGAGCTGAAGGCCACGCTGTCGCTGATGATGCCGAAGGGCGAGCTCGCCGACGGCCCGCGGCCGGCCGAGCAGGAAGCCGCGCAAGCGGTCGAGTCGCAGGCCGATCACCGGTCGTTCCGGCTGCCCGAAGGGGCGATCGCGCTGCGGTACATACCGCACGGAAGAGGTCTGGCGAAGCACGACCAGCTGTACCGGAACCTGACCGCGATCCTCCGGCAGCCCGAGTACCTCGGCCGGCGCGGGATGGCGGAGTTCCGGCACTTCGTCCGGCCGATCCTGAAGCCGACGTCACTGAAGGCGAAGATCGGGCGGCTGATGCACGGCGGGATCGACCTGCCGCCGCTGGCCCGGCCGGGCAACGGGAACTCGATGGTCAGCGTCACGATCAAGGCCGAGCCGACCGGCTTCGAACTGGACGGCGTGGACGGAGCGCCGACCGAGGGCCAGGAAGGTCATGTCTGGCGTAGTCAGCGGGCAGCGCGGAAGTCGCACTCCCGGAACCGGCGGACTCCGGTCGCCGCGAACGCCGGGATCGACGCCGGCCTGGTCTCGGTCGGCGGCTCGATCGGTGAGCAGGTCAAGGAGCAGTCCTCGGACGGGTACGGCTCCCGGCTCGAGGGCAGCCGCTTCCTCGAAGGCCAAATGGTGACGGTCCGGATCCCGGTCATGTTCAACGCGACCATCCGGACCACGAGCGACAACGGCCGTGGTGAGCAGGTGGTGCGGAAGAGCGACCACTTCCCGAACGTTGCCCAGGGCCAGATGTACGTGAAGATGCTCGGGCACCGGTACCTCGAGGCGCTTCGCCAGATGGAGCAGGGCGCGTCGCTGGATTCCGTACTGGCCGGCTCGCGGTTGCAGGCCGTACCGGAGAAGCTGGGCAAGCCGGAGCTGCGGGCGACCGAGTACGCGCAGGGCCAATCGGGAGCCGAGTACCGGCCGTACCGGCCGTTGCTGGATGCGATCGAGAAGGCGAAGACGGAGGGGCGGGCGGTCGTCCTGCAGGTCCGCGAATCGGACGGCACCGAGCGGCTGTACCAGGCGCTGCCGAACGGGACGATGCTCGGTGTGAACGACGGCGGGTTCGCGTCCGCGTTCTCCAGCCTGCATCCGCATCTGGCGATGATGGCCGAGGGCAAGGTCGACCTGCGCATGCTCTACAACACCTCGTCGCCGGACGGCAGCTTCAGCGCGAAGGTCGCCGCCGCGCTCGAGCAGCAGGGTGTACCGCGGGAGGTGCTGAAGCGACTCGACTACTCGACCGCGAAGGCGACCATGCCGACGGCACCGCAGCACGGCGCCCGCCCGTCGGCGGGTGCCGCGGCCGGGCACACCGTGACGACGACCAGCCATGGGCAGTCACTGTGAGGACCGTGATGACAAGGCTTCATGAGGGGACGAGAGGGACGGCATGGCATTCGCGGTAGCGCGCACCCGGGACGAGGCCGAGCTCTACCTGGAGTTGCATCCCTGCCGGGACTGCGGGTCGGACGAAGCGGACTGGGAGCAGTCACTGGTCCGGGTCCGCGGCGAGCTCGCCAGCCTGTATGCCGCGGTCTGTCCGGGGTGTTCGGCCGAACGTGAGTACGTGTTCGGGTTGCCGGCGCACGAGACGCCCGTCCGCGGCTGGCCGACCTTCGGCGGGCCGGAGCCGTCCGAGGTACTCGATGCCGGGCAGTGGCTGGACGTGGCGGACCGGGCCGCGGCGGATGTGCCGACGGACGCCGCCGAGGCCGGTAAGGTGCTGGCCGTCGCGTGCGCGGCGATCGCGGAAGTGATCAAGTTCGTACCGCCTGGTGCGGATGCCGTACCGGAGGACGAGTTCTGGACGCCCGAAGGGCGGGCGGTCCGGGCCGCGGACCCCGGGCGGTTCCGGCTCGAGCCGCTGCTGATCGCGCGCGACACCTACCAGGAGCTGGTCTCGGACATTGGCGACACAGGAGCGAGATAACCGATGCTGACCGCGAGGACCCTGACCGAAGCCCAGATCTACGTGAGCCTGGCGACCGCCGCGGACCCGGACGTCCCGGCGGTGCCGCCGGCCGGGCCGCGGCCGGGCGTGAACGTGACCGAAGGGCCGGAGGCCTGGACGTTCGCGTCCGCGGCCGGTGACATCACCGTCCGGTACGACTCCGAGCGCGCCGCGACCACGATCGGCGCCCGGTTCGGGCTCGGCAAGTCGGAGCTGATCGACGCGGCCCAGTGGGCGATCGTGTCCGCTTCGTTCGCCCGGCGCGCGCTCGACGCCGACATGGCGTACACGGGTGCCCCCGGGCAGGACGGGTCGGTGGTGGAACTGAACTGGGAGTTCGCCGCGGACGCGGTCGCGGAGGCGATCAAGTTCCTGCCGGACGGTGCCGACGAGGTGCCGGACGCGGACATCTGGACCGAGTACGGCCGGCAGGCGAAGGCCCGGCACCCGCACCTGGTCAGCCGCGCCAAGCTGTACGACGACCTCGAGTACTACCGCGGCACGCTGGAAGATTTCCGCACCTTGTACAAGCGATCCTGATGTGAGAAACGGCACCGGCGATTGTTAACTCTTCCAGTGGGATTTGTAGCGAAATATTGAACAGTTCATTGCTAATGTCCCCGTCCACAGCAGCCGGTGCCGTTCCGTGGCGCCGGGGTGACGAACGGGGAGTTCAGCAGTGGCGTCAGCGGCGGCCGGCGCCCGCGCACGAGCGCGGGCAGCACTCGGGGTAGCCCTCGGTCTGCTCGCGCCGGATGCCGTCGCCCGCGTCCTCCGCCGCAAGAACCTCAGAAGGCTCGAACGCCGGCTGACCCGTCGCGCCGCCGGCCGTGCCGACACCGACGATCGGCTCGTCGCCGAGGCGGTCGCACTGGTCGGTGCCGAGCTGAGCCGCACTCGCGGCGGCTCCCCCGCCGACGGCGCGACCGCCGCGCTGGACACCTTGCTGGATCTCCCCGACCTCCCGGATCCGCGCCGCGCGGAAGCCGAGGCGCTCCTGCAGAACGTGCTCGACGGCAACCCGCTGAGCACCGACGCCGATCTGCAGCGCCTGACCAGCACCCGCGCGCGGGACGTCAGCCACCGCCCGTACGCCGCGGATCTCCTCGCCACCGCTCGCAGCCTCGCCCGCGAGCCCGGGCCGACCTTTGAAGACGATGCCGAACAGCTGAGCCCGTCCCCCGCCCCGGCTCCTCGTCGCGTGTCCCGGCTGCAGGCTTACCGGGAGGCGCGGGCGCAGCGGTCCGTGCAGCGGCTCGCCGAGTACCGCGCGCTCAGCCGGGAGTGGTACCAGGCGGAGACCGGGCTGGGTGGGCGCCCGACCGCGGAGATCGAGCGCGAGCTGGCAAAGCTGGCCCGCTTGATCCGCCGTGATCGTCACCTGCCGCCAGACGCCGCCTCGGCCGAGCGGCTCTTCGAGCCGGTCGACGCGCCGGTCCGGAAGCCGGGGGACGCCTCGGTCCGGGAGCCGGGCGACGCCTCGGTCCGGGAGCCGGGCGCAGCTGAGGCGCGGGGGTCGGGTGGGGTTGAGGAGCGGGTTCGGGGGCGGGTGGGGCTGCTGGTTGGGCAGTTGGAGGCGGCTGCCGCGCATCACGGGCAGCGGGCCGAGGTGCGGACGGCGAGCGCGGCCGCGGCGCGGGAGCAGGCTGCCGAGCTGTTCGCGGAGGCCGATCGTCAGGGGGCGTTGGAGGACACGGCTGCGGGTGAGCGCGCGCGGAGGCTGCGGGTGCGGGCGGTCGCGCGGCTTCGGGTCGCTGAACGGCATACCAAGATCGCCACTGCCTGCACCACCGCCGCCGAGAGGGCAACAGGCGCTGCCCACATGTGCCGCGAGGCCGCTCTAGGCGGGGTGGGTGGGGCGAGCGGGCAGCTCGCCTCGGGTGCCGGGGTGCGTGGGGCGGACGGGCAGCTCGCCCCGGACGCCGGGGCGCGCGGGGCGGGCGGGCGGCTCGCCTCGGGTGGTGGGTTTGCGGGGGTTGTTGCGGCGGTCGAGGAGTATGAGCGGGCGAGTGCCGCGACCGTGCCGGCGGTGGATGTTCAGCACAACGGGTTGCCGTCTGGGCGGCTTCCGCACCTCAGCGCGCTGTGCAACGAGTTGAACGAGGCACTCGCCGAGCGCAAGGTGGCGTACCGGTTCACCCCGGACGTACTGCACCGGACCCTGCGCGGCGAGAGCCGGCGGGTGCTCTCGCCGGACGGTTTCGTGCTGACGATCGGCAACGACCCGCGGGCGGGCGTCGACAACCTCGTACAGCTCCACCTGCAACTCGACGTCGGCGAGCTGGAGGAAGTACTCGACAGCCCACTGGTGTTCGACGAAGCACAGGTCGGTCAGGTGGTTCAGGCCGGTTTCAGCGTCACCACTGCCTCGATGCGGAACCTCGGCTCGACCACCGACGCCAGCCTCCGCACCCTGACCAACGCCCTCCCCGACGGCAGCAAACTGAAAGCGGCGGCCGCGATCGTCGCCCCCGGCGTCACCGTCGGCGGCGGCCGTGGAGGTACGGTCAGCGGCGGCGCGACCGAGTACGCGCAAACCGGCGCGGTGGAAGCGCTCCGCGGCGAGTTCCTGCGCTACCGCTCGACCCGGCCGCGCTGGAACTGGCGGATCCGCGAGTCGCCGACCGCCGCGTGGTCCCCCGCCCACGTCGTCGACACCGGTACGGACCGCGACCGCACGACGCTCGAGCTCGGTTACATCCACACGTACACCGTCCCGCCCCCGGCCGAGACGGTCGACCTGGCGCGACTCGGTCTGTCCGCGGAGCGCAACCCGGCGATGCCGGAGGGGATGGCGACGCGGGTCGACGGTCTCAACGAGCTGTGCGACCGGACCATAGCCGAGCTGCACCGGCGGCTCGGCTCGCTCGATCGCGTCGGCCACGACCGGGTCCGCAGCTTGATCGCCGAGGACGGTCTGATCCGGCTGGACGAAACGACTCGGCCAGGCGGGGTGTGGCGGCTGATCACGAACGGCGGCCGGCCGGTGGCGTGGGCACAGCTGGAGACCATCGCCGACGTCGAGGCGGGCGAGCTGACCAGCGACAGTTCCCCGGACCACAAGCTCGAGCTCTGGCGGGTCGGCAACTCGGGCGCATCCGGCAGTCAGTCGGCCAGCAAGTCCCGATCCGTCGGCGTCAGCGCGAGCTATGCCGGTACGGCGATGTCGGATCTCGGATCGACGACCGCGGACCTCACGCCGGGCGTACGCGCCGGGCGGAGCACCAGTCAGGAGGACGCCGCCTCGACGGCCGATCTGGGAAGTCGTTGGAGTACCCAACGGATCGCGCCGACCGTCGGCGTGAAGCTGCCGCTGCGGCACAAGGTCACCGTGCATCGGCTCGATCGGGCCGAGTCGTTCTCGGTCGACGGTGGCGGCGACGCGTGGCTCCGGCTGGCCGAGCGCGACGCCTTCCGGTACGGCCTGCCGGTACCGGCAGCGGCACTCGTCCGCGACCAGGACGGTGAACTGCAACGCGGCGCTGACGGCCGGCTGTTGCTGCGTGGCGATCCGCAGCCACTTGACGTACCGCTGCGGCTGCCGACCTGGTCGGGCTCCGGGCCCGGCCAGTTGCGGGGCGCCGGTCCGGCGATGATCCGCCAGCTCACCGGTGCCGACGAGGCGCTGCGCGGTTTCCTGCAGCACCTGTCCGACGAGTCCCTCATCCCGCCGCTCGACGCCGACGGCAATCCGTTGCCGTCGGCCCTCGCCGGCGAGGACCCGGCGGTGATCCTGAGCCGGACCGAGAACTGGGAACGCGCCTGCCAGCAGATCGCCAAGCACCGGCTGGAGACCGGGTACGACCATGCCGCGCAGGACCGGCTGACCTTCCAGCTGACCGAGCACCGGACCGGATATCCGCCGCGGGTGAGGTCCTACCAGATCAACCTCAAGCAGCACTTCGACCGGGCCACCGCGATCGGTGCCGCCGACAACGACATGGTCGTCAACGTCGACATCGGCGTGAGTACGTCGGGCCGCTCCGGCAGCCGGTCGCAGAGCCTGCCGTGGTCGGCGCGGCTGAAGCTGACCGATGCTCCGGCCGCCGGCCAGGCCGGGGGTACGCCGAACGCGGGGGGATCGCTCGGGCGTACCTCGCGGGGCCGGTTTCTGGGCTGGTCGGCCAGCCGCGGCGCGTACCGGATGACAGTGGCCGAGTCGAGTTCGCGGGTCGCGGTGTTCGACATCCCGCACACGATCACGATCAGCGAGGTCACGGCGAAGGGTGACCTGGTGCCGATCGCGTCGTCGGAGGGCAGCGCGCAGGTCTGGCTGGACAGCGAGTTCTGCGCCCGGCCGGAACCGCCCGAACTCGCGCTGCGCGGCCGGGTCGCGCCGAGGTTGATGGACACGGCAACGATCCACCACGTCGACGCCCGGGATCCGATCGCGAAGCTGACCGCGGCCATTCCGGACCTGCGGCGTGGTGACAGCTCCGCGCTGCATCACCTGAGCGCGTTCCTGGCGCCGCGGAACCTGATCGGCCGGCCGGAGCTGCTGACCACCGAGTACCGGACCGCGCTGGCGGTCGGGAGCGCGCCGTCCGATCCGTTGGAGACGATCCGGCAGCGCGGGTTCGTGCCACGGCAGACCACGCTCAGCGTCACCACCCGGGTCGAGAATCTCCGGTACGTCGGCAGTGGGCAACCGATCCTTGCCGAGCTCAACCTGACGATGGCGTCCACCGGCAGTACGTCCGGGATGTCCACCGGTGTGACCGGCGGGATCAGCGGTGGCGCCGGTTCGATCGCCGGCGACGGGCATTCGTGGGCCAGCTCGATCGGGCTGACCAGATCGACGTCGACTTCGTCGAGCGCATCCGAAACCGCGAGTACGGCGGTCGAGCGGACCCTGATGCGGGACGGGCGGCACTACCAGTTCTGCGGTGACCTGATCTTGGCGGCACAGCTCCGATCCGGCGGCGCGAATCCCCAGGCCATTCCACTGGAGACCGGTGCGGTGGTCCTCACGCTCCCGGAGCGCGACGCGTTGCGTTCGTACGGACGGCGTGAACTCGATCTTCCGCTGCATCAGGTGTCCGATGCGGTCGAGCGGATGATGAACGGCAACCTCGTACTCCCCCGGCGTACGACAACCGCCTTGATCCGCCGGTACCGAACCGAGCAGCAGACACGGCACTCCGAAGATCAGTTGGCGGACCTGCTCCGCAAGGCGACCGGTATGGCCGAGCAGCCCGACCAGCGTCTGGACAGCGCGCTGGAGCAGGCCGAGGCACTGGCTCGGCAGCGGATCGAACCACAACTCCCCCGGCACTACGAACGGATGCTCGGCGCCGCACAGGTCGACTGGGCTTCGCTGCAGGACCAGGACGGCAACGACACCGACATGTTCCGCGAGGCTTGCGTTGCGCTGGCGCAGCACTCCCCTGAGGCGCTGGACGACCCGGTGCTGCTGAACGCGCTGCGCGGTGACCTGTCCGGTACGCGGTCGAACAACACGATGGACGACATGCTCGATCCGCGCGGCTTCGTGCGCGAGTTCCCGGTGAAGCTCGGGATGACGACGCGGAACGTCCGGGTTCGCGTACGCCTGAGGTTCGTCGGGCAGCCGAGCACCGAACCGGGTGGGGCGACCGGTCAGAGCGGCAACGGCTTCGGGCTCGTCCAGTTGTGGAACATGCGGGATCGGTCGCGGAGCGCCACCGAAGGCACCTCGTTCGGTGGGACGATCGACATCTCCGGCACCGACGGAGCGTCCGTGTCGGCCGCGGCCGGGGCCGAGCTCGGGACGTCGACGACGGCCGCGAGCAGCGAGACGAACACCCGGATCAGTACCGGGCTGGCGGTCGCCACGGCTCGGGTCGAGCGTGACTTCGAGGTCATCATCGAGGTCGAGGACTCGGCGACGCCCGGTGCGCCGGCTTCCCGGCGGCCGGTGACCCGGCGGGAGTCCACTGGGCGGATGAGTTTGGCCGTTCCCGAGTCGGTGCTGGACTCCGTACCGCCCGAGCAGGAAGTCGATGCGCCGGACCACCGGGCACCGGAGCTGCCGGCCAACTACCTGGTCGAGGGCACCCAGCCGTACCGGCCGGGCGAGGCGGAGGAGAACACGCTCTTCGACGCGGCCATCGATCGGCTCGGGCAGCCTGATCTGCTGACCCCGGAGGGCGTCGAGCTGCATCGCACCACACTCGAGTCCGCGCTCGGCGCGGCGAACCGGATGGTGACGTTCCAGGACATGGCCGGCTCGGCGGGGTACGAGCTGGTGCCGCTCGCGATTCCTGGGCAGACCGCACGGTCGGTGGTGGTCCGGGTGCGGGCCGAGGTGTCGGAGCTCGAGCTCGTCTCGGATCCGAAGGAGGGTTCGACGCAGCAGCTCGGTGAGAACACACGTGAGTTGCACGTCAGCCAGCTGACCGCGCGGAGCAACGAGTTGCTGCCGGGCTCGCGCACAGTCGGTGGCGGTACGCCCGGTGGCGAACTCAGTTCGAGTGTCACGGCCGGCCGGATGATCAGCAACCAGGACACCGGGACGGTCGGCGGGCGGCACGAGACCGGGGCGTACGAGTCGGGCGAGGTCGTCACGGTCAAGGTCAGTGTCGACTATCGGCTGGAGTTCGAGCGGTTCCGGAGCACGCGGCGCAATCGGGCCAAGGCCGAATTCACCGGCAAGCTGCCGAACGCGGGCTCCGGTGAGGCGTACCTGACGATGTTCCGGCACCAGTACGACGAGATGCGGGCGCGCATGGAGGCGAACCGTGCCCCGCAACGGCCGGCCGGACGGGTACGGACCGTGCAGGTGAATGTCGTTGGTGACCACGAGCATCCGTACCAGCCGTTGGTGGACGCACTGGCCCGGGCGCGGCGGGAGCACGTGAATGTCCGGCTGACCGTCCGTGCACCCGAAGGCGGGCGGACCACGTACGTCGCTCGGCCGGACGGGACGATGACGAGTCGAGGTGACGGTGGTTTCGCGGCCGCGTTCGCGACACTGCATCCGCGCCTCGCGGTACTCGCCGAGGGCCGGGTCGACCTCCGCGCGCTGCATGCGGCCGGCGACGGGTCACGACGCTTCACCGGTACGGTCGTCGATGCACTTCAGCAGCACGGAATTCCCGCGTCCGCCCTCGCCGAGACCGACTCCCGCATGGGCCGGTCCCACACCGGCGAAGACACCCCCCGCACCCCCGCCCGCCGAGGCCACACCGCCAACCCGGCCAATGGAATGACAATCTGACCCGGCTACTCAGGCCGGTCAGGGCAAGTGCTACTCAGGCTGGTCGGTGCGGGTGCTACTCGGGCTGGTCGACGGTGATGCGGATTGCCAGCGCGTCGACGCCGGCCTGCTCAAGCACCTTCTGTTTCGGATCAGCAACCCCGAGAAACGGCGGCCGGACCAACCCGGCGAGCTCCTTCAGCCGCGGATCCTCCAGTACCGTCTCGATCGCCCGCCGGTCACCCCCACACACCAGCACATCGAGGCGTGCCGGCACCAACACCCGTACCGCAACCTCGGTAGCCGCCGCAAACGCCTCCCGCGCCTGATTGTCCCGCCGCCGCGCATACCGCTGCTGAGACCACCCACCCGCCTTGGTAGTCCCCTGCACATGCCGCGCCCCAACCTTCGACGCCAGCAATTTGCCCCCAGCAAACACCCCGGCCCCATACCCACCCCGCCGAACCAGCAACACCCCTACCCGCCGCTCCACCAACACATGCGCCAGCAGCCCCTCACGCGACAACACGTCAAGGGGCTCGAACGGCACGGTCACAACGGCAGTAGACCCATCCTCAGCCGACACCGTCACACTCTCCGGCATCACCTCGTACCGCAGCACCCCGTGCCGCACCCCAAACCCATCCAGCCACTTCCCCAACCGCCCCGGCCCCACCGAGACGACGCGCGTCACGCGTCCCACGGGTTGATGACCTCGAGTCCGAATCCGGCGAAGTGCGCGACATTCCGGGTCGCGACCTGCGCGCCATGCGAAAGCACGATGGCGGCGATCATCCCGTCCTCGACCGACGTCGGCCGCCCGGCAGCCATCCGTTCAGCTCGCAGCTCGGCGTGCACGCGGGCCGCCTCTTCGTCGTACCCGAGTAGCCGGTCCTGTGCGGAAGTGACCAACCGATCCACGGCCGCCGTCAGCGCGGTCCGTCGCCGTCCTTCAGGCAGCCGGAGGACGCCGTACAACAACTCGTGAACCGTAACGGTGGTCAGAGCGAGCGAGCCGCCATGGTCGGCCAGCCAGCCGAGCACTGCCTCGCTCGGGTCCTTGCGGAGCGGCTCGGACAGCACATTCGTGTCGGCAACGATCACGACAGGTCGAGCTCCCGGGGCGCCGACCGGTCGGGCAGCTCGAGCGCGTCACCACGAAGGTCCTCGGCACTGTCCAGCCAGTCCTCGATGAAACCCCGCGGCGCGACTGCGGCGTCCAGGATCGCCCTCGCCTCGGCCTCCATCGACCGGTTGTGCCGGGCCGCGCGCCGTTTCAGCGCCCGGCGGGTCTCCTCAGGCACATTGCGCAGCGTGAGTGTGGCCATCAGCGCCTCCCTGAACTCCGGCAATCTGCTGTCAATGCTAGCAGAATGCCGGAGCCGGGGAAGTAACTCACACGTTGAAGCCGAGGGCGCGGAGTTGGTCTCGGCCGTCGTCGGTGATTTTTTCCGGGCCCCACGGGGGCATCCAGACCCAGTTGATGCGGAAGTCGTTGACCAGGCCATCGAGGGCCATCCGGGTCTGGTCCTCGATCACGTCGGTCAGCGGGCAGGCCGCCGACGTCAGGGTCATGTCGATGATCGCGGTGCTGGTGTCGTCGACGGTGATGCCGTAGATCAGGCCCAGGTCGACGACGTTGATCCCGAGCTCGGGGTCGACCACGTCCTTCAGGGCCTCGTTCACGTCCTCCACCGCCGGCGGGGTGGAGCCGGTCTGAGCGGCCGTCAGGTCGACCTCGGGCAGCTCGATCTTCTCGTCCGTCTGGTCAGCCATTGCTCACTCCTTCTCTCGTCGCCAGGGCCTGGGCGGTGGCATCGCGCCACGCGGACCAGCCCAGCAGCGCACACTTCACCCGGGCCGGGAACTGGGCGACGCCGGCAAACGCCACGCCGTCCTCCAGAACCTCTTCGTCCGGCTCGACATTCCCCCGGCCCTGCATCAGTTCCAGGAACTTCTCGTACGTGGCCATCCCCTCGGCCACCGGCTTGCCGATCACCAGGTCCGACATCACCGACGTCGCCGCCTGGCTGATCGAGCAGCCGACGCTGTCGTGCGTGACCGCCTTCACGGTGTCGCCGTCCAGCTCGACCCGGAGCGTGACCTCGTCCCCGCAGGACGGGTTCACGTGGTGCACCTCCACGTCGTACGGATCCGCGAGCCCGGCGTGATGCGGGCTGCGGTAGTGATCCAGGATGATCTCCTGGTACAAGCTGTCGAGCTGCATTATCAGTCCACCTTGAAAAACGATCGGACGAACCCAAGACCGTCGACAAGCGCGTCGATCTCCTCGGGAGTCGTGTACAGGTAGAAAGACGCTCTGGTCGACGACTGCATTCCGAACCGCTCGTGCACCGGCCGCGCGCAGTGGTGCCCGGCGCGGACCGCGATGCCGCGGGTGTCCAGCACGGTCGAGACGTCATGCGGGTGTACGCCGTCCAGCGCGAAGCTGATCGCACCGCCGTGATCGGTCGCATCCGTCGGCCCGAGCAACGTGAGCCCCGGAACGGTCTTCAGCCCTTCCAGCGCGTACTCGACGATCGCGTGCTCGTGCGCGGCGATCTTGTCCATCCCGATCCCGGACAGGTAGTCCAGCGCCGCACCGAGCCCGACCGCCTGCGCGATCGGCGGCGTACCGGCCTCGAAGCGGGCCGGCGGCGGCGCGTACGTCGAACCGGTCATCCGGACGACCTCGATCATCTCGCCACCACCGAGGAAGGGCGGCAGCGACGCGAGCAGGTCGTACCGGCCCCAGAGCACGCCGATCCCGGTCGGGCCGACCACCTTGTGCCCGGTGAAGACCAGCAGGTCCGCGCCCAGCGTGGACACGTCGACCGGGAACTGCGGCACGGCCTGCGAGGCGTCCACGACGACGGTCGCGCCGACCGCGTGTGCCTTGGCGGCGATGTCCTTGATCGGGTTGATCGTGCCGAGCGCGTTCGACACCCAGGTCAGCGAGACCACCTTGGTGTCCGGGGTCAGCAGCTCGTCGACGTTCGACAGGTCGAGCCGGCCCTCCTCGGTCACGCCGAACCACTTGAGCGTCGCGCCGGTCCGCTCGCAGGCGAGCTGCCACGGGACGATGTTGCTGTGGTGCTCCATCTCGGAGATCACCACCACGTCCCCCGGCTTCAGCCCGGCGCCGAGCGTGTGCGCGGCCAGGTTGAGCGCCTCGGAGGCGTTCTTGGTGAAGACGATCTCGTCCCGGTTGGTGGCGCCGAGGAAGGCCGCGACCTTGTCCCGGCCACCCTCGTACGCGGCGGTCGCCTCGGCACCGAGCTGGTGCATGGCCCGGGCGACGTTCGCGTTGTGCTCGAGGTAGTGCTCCTCGATCGCCCGCACCACCTGGCGCGGCTTCTGCGAAGAGTTCGCCGAGTCCAGGTACACCAGCGGGAACCCGCCCGCGAGCTCACGGGACAGGATGGGGAAATCCGCCCGGACCGACTGCAGGTCCAGCGGACTGCTGAATGAGGTCCGGGCAGAGGTCACTTCGCGCCTGCCTTGAGGAAGCGCTCGTAGCCGTTGGCCTCGAGCTCCTCGGCCAGCTCCGGTCCACCTTCCTCGGCGACCCGGCCGTCGACGAAGACGTGCACGAAGTCCGGCTTGATGTAGCGCAGGATCCGGGTGTAGTGCGTGATCAGCAGGATGCCCTTGTCGCCCTGCCCGGCGAACCGGTTGACGCCCTCGGAGACGATCTTCAGCGCGTCGATGTCGAGTCCGGAGTCGGTCTCGTCGAGGATCGCGATCTTCGGGTTCAGCAGCTCCAGCTGGACGATCTCGTGCCGCTTCTTCTCGCCACCGGAGAAGCCCTCGTTCACGTTGCGCTGCGCGAACTCGGGGTCCATCTGCAGGTCGCCGAGCGCGGTGTTCACGTCCTTGACCCAGGTCCGCAGCTTCGGCGCTTCGCCGTCGATCGCGGTCTTCGCGGTCCGGAGGAAGTTCGCCACCGAAACGCCCGGTACCTCGACCGGGTACTGCATGGCCAGGAACAGGCCGGCCCGGGCCCGCTCGTCGACGGACATGTCCAGCACGTCCTCGCCGTCCAGCGTCACCGAACCACCGGTGATGTTGTACTTCGGGTGCCCGGCGATCGAGTACGCCAGCGTCGACTTGCCGGAGCCGTTCGGGCCCATGATCGCGTGCGTCTGACCACCGGCGATGGTCAGGTCGACGCCGCGCAGGATCTGCTTCGGCCCGGCTTCGGTGTCGACCGAAACCTGCAGGTCGCGAATCTCGAGTGTCGCCATGAGTTTCTCTATCTCCGTCGTCGTTACAGGGAAGCTTGGTTGATGGGGTTCTTCACGTCGACCAGCAGGTCGTCGCCGTCGACCCGGACCGGGTAGATCGGCACCGGGTCGTACGCGGGCAGGCTGGTCGGTTCACCGGTGCGCAGGTCGAAGCGGGAGCCGTGCAGCCAGCACTCGATCTCGCACTCGCCGACGTCACCCTCGGACAGCTGGATCTGCGCGTGCGAGCACTCGTCCCGGACCGCGAAGAACTGCCCCTCGCTCTTCACGACCGCGACCTCCACCCCGCCGACCTCGACCGGGACCACGCCCTCGTCGGGTACGTCGGCGGTGGCGCACGCGCGCTCGAAGCTGTCGCTCACTTGCCCGTGACCGCCTCTTCGCCCGATGGGCGCAGTGCGGCTTCGCTCAGCTCGGCGGCGCGGGCGAGCTTCTCCTCGATCACGTCGTGCAAGCGGTCGGTGACCTCCGGGACGCCGATCTTGCCGATGATGTCGTTGAAGAACCCGGCCACCACCAGCCGGCGGGCGGCGTCCTCGGGGATGCCGCGGGCCTGCAGGTAGAACAGCTGCTCGTCGTCGAACCGGCCGGTCGCGGACGCGTGCCCGGCGCCCTCGATCTCGCCGGTCTCGATCTCCAGGTTCGGCACCGAGTCGGCGCGGGCGCCGTCGGTGAGCACCAGGTTCCGGTTCAGCTCGAAGGTGTCGGTGCCTTCGGCCGCGGCCCGGATCAGGACGTCGCCGATCCACACCGAGCGGGCCTGGTCACCGGCCAGCGCGCCCTTGTAGAGCACGTTGCTCTTGCAGTTCGTGGCCTCGTGGTCGACGAACAGCCGGTGCTCGTGGTGCTGACCGGACTCGGCGAAGTACACGCCGACCAGCTCGGCGTCGCCACCCGGTCCGGCGTACCGGACGTTGGTGCCGACCCGGACGACCTTGCCGCCGAGGGTGACCGCGACGTGGTGCAGCCGCGCGTCCCGCCCGACCAGCGCGTCGTGCTGGGCCAGGTGGATCGACTCGTGGTCGCCCTGCTGGATGGCGACCACCCGCAGGTCCGCGCCGTCGCCGACCTTGATCTCGACGTTGGTGCTCAGCTCGCCGGCACCGGTGTGGTCGACGATCACGATCGCCTTGCTGTGCCGCCCGGCCTCCACGATCAGATGGCCGAAGCCACGGCCGCCGAGGCTGGCGACGTTCACGTGCACCGGCTCGGTCAGCTCGGCCTCGACCGGAATCCGCACCGCCAGCGCCTCGCCCGCGTGGTTCCAGGCGACCGCGGCCGACCGGTCCTGCGGGGTGAGCACCTTCAGCGCGTCCGCGGCGACGGTCTCGATCACCACGCCGTCCGGGCCGGAGGCGTCCAGCTTCGGCGACTCGGTGCCGGCCGCGTCCTCGAACAGGGCCTTCAGCTGCTTGACCGGCGTGAAGCGCCACTCCTCCTCGCGCCCGGTCGGCACCGGGAAGTCGGCCACGTCGTACGACGTGGGCCGCTCGCTCCGGGCCTGCAGCGGGACCGGGGACCCCGGCCCGTGCGAGTGCGCCTTGTTGCCGGTAGCAACAAGCGTTTCAGCGGACGACATCAGCCGACGGCCCCTTCCATCTGCAGCTCGATGAGCCGGTTGAGTTCCAGCGCGTACTCCATCGGGAGCTCGCGGGCGATCGGCTCGATGAAGCCGCGGACGATCATCGCCATCGCCTCGTCCTCGGCCATGCCCCGGCTCATCAGGTAGAAGAGCTGGTCGTCGCTGACCTTCGACACGGTCGCCTCGTGCCCCATCGCCACGTCGTCCTCGCGGACGTCGACGTACGGGTACGTGTCCGAACGGCTGATGGTGTCGACCAGCAGCGCGTCACAGCGCACCGTGGACTTGCTGTGGTGCGAGCCCGGCGCCACCTCGACCAGACCGCGGTACGAGGTGCGGCCGCCGCCCCGGGCCACCGACTTCGACACGATCGAGCTCGACGTGTACGGGGCGTTGTGCACCATCTTCGAGCCGGCGTCCTGGTGCTGGCCCTCGCCCGCGAACGCGACCGACAGCGTCTCGCCCTTGGCGTGCTCACCCATCAGGTAGACGGCCGGGTACTTCATCGTCACCTTGGAGCCGATGTTGCCGTCGATCCACTCCATCGTCGCGCCCTCTTCACAGGTGGCGCGCTTGGTGACCAGGTTGTACACGTTGTTCGACCAGTTCTGGATCGTCGTGTACCGGCAGCGGGCGCCCTTCTTCACGATGATCTCGACCACCGCGGAGTGCAGCGAGTCCGACTTGTAGATCGGCGCCGTGCAGCCCTCGACGTAGTGCACGTAGGCGTCCTCGTCGACGATGATCAGGGTGCGCTCGAACTGGCCCATGTTCTCGGTGTTGATCCGGAAGTACGCCTGCAGCGGGATGTCCACCTTGACGCCCTTCGGGACGTAGATGAACGAGCCGCCGGACCAGACCGCGGTGTTCAGCGAGGCGAACTTGTTGTCGCCGACCGGGATGACGGAGCCGAAGTACTCCTTGAAGAGCTCCGGGTGCTCCTTCAGGCCGGTGTCGGTGTCCAGGAAGATGACACCCTGCGCCTCCAGGTCCTCGCGGATCTGGTGGTACACGACCTCGGACTCGTACTGGGCGGCGACGCCCGCGACCAGGCGCTGCTTCTCCGCCTCCGGGATGCCGAGCTTGTCGTAGGTGTTCTTGATGTCCGGCGGCAGGTCCTCCCAGGAGGTGGCCTGCTTCTCGGTGGACCGGACGAAGTACTTGATGTTGTCGAAGTCGATCCCGGACAGGTCGGCACCCCAGGACGGCATCGGCTTGCGGCCGAAGAGCTTCAGGCCCTTCAGGCGCAGCTCGAGCATCCACTCCGGCTCGTTCTTGAGGGTGGAGATGCCTCGCACCACGTCCTCGCTCAAGCCACGCTGAGCCACCGCGCCGGCGGCGTCGGAGTCGGCCCAGCCGTACTGGTAGTTGCCGAGGCCTTCCAGTTCGGGGTGAGCGGTTTGCGTCATCGGGTAGTCCTCGCAGATTCGCCGTCGGTAACCGGGGCAGCAGGAACCGCACCCGGGATATGGGTAGTGCAGACACCGTCGCCGTGGGCGATGGTGGCCAGGCGCTGCACGTGCTTGCCGAGGAGTCTCGAGAACACCTCGGTCTCGGCCTCGCACAGCTGGGGGAACTGCTCGGCCACGTGCGCGACCGGGCAGTGGTGCTGGCAGAGCTGGGCGCCGTGGCCCGCCTCCGCCGTGGAAGCGGCGTACCCGTCGGCCGTCAGGGCCTGCGCGAGCACCTCCGCCTTCCGGCTCTCGGGAGCCAGGGCGACCTGCTCCCGGTACCGCTCCTCGACCTCGGCGACACGGCGCCGGGCGAACTCCGCGACCGCGTCGTCACCGCCGGCTTCGGCGATGAACCGCATCGCCGTCGCGGCCAGGTCGTCGTAGGCCTGGTGGAAGGCGTGCCGGCCGGTGTCGGTCAGCACGAACACCTTCGCCGGGCGGCCGCGGCCGCGCGGGCCGTAGACCCGCTCCTCGCGGGCCTCGACCAGGCCCTGGTCGAGCAGGTGGTCCAGATGGCGGCGGACCGCCGCCGGGGTGAGCTCGAGCCGCTCGGCCAGCACCGCGGCGCTGGACGGGCCGTTGGTCAGGATCGAGCGCGCGACCCGGTCCCGAGTGGACTCGTCCCGCGCGCTGCCGGTGCCGTGGGAGGCGGCTCCGCCGGTCGCAGGATTTTTCACAACATCAGTGTCGCGTAATTCCCCGGGGCCTTCAAATAAGGTTCCCCTAACCGGTTCACCGGCGCAGGGGGTGCTCAGGCGGGGCTCAGGGGGGAGGCGTGAGCGAGGTCACTCCGGGCCCTTCTCTATGCTCAGCACGTGCCAGTCGCGGTGGAGATCGACAAGCTCGTCGTGCGGTACGGCGAGAAGACCGCGGTCGACGGCCTGAGTCTCACCGTAGCCGCCGGCACGGTGACGGCCGTGCTCGGCCCGAACGGGGCCGGCAAGACCACGACCGTTGAGACCTGTGAGGGCTTCCGGCGCCCGGATTCCGGCCGCGTCCGGGTCCTCGGCCTGGACCCGCTCGCCGACCACGACAAGCTGATGCCGAAGATCGGCGTGATGCTCCAGGAAGGCGGAGCGTGGTCGGGCGTCCGCGCGGTGGAGATGCTCCGGTACGTGGCGACGCTGCACGCCCATCCGCTCCACCTCGACGGACTGGTCGAGCGGCTCGACCTGGGCAGTTGCGGACGCACCCCGTACCGGCGGCTGTCCGGTGGCCAGAAGCAGCGGCTGTCGTTCGCGCTGGCGATCGTCGGCCGGCCGGAGATCGCGTTCCTGGACGAGCCGACCACCGGGCTGGACCCGCACGGCCGGCGGGAGATCTGGCAGCTGATTCGCGACCTGCGCGACGATGGAGTCACGGTCGTACTCACCACGCACGCGATGGACGAGGCGGAGCAACTGTCCGACCAGGTGCATGTGGTGTCGGCCGGCACGGTGATCGCCTCCGGAACGCCGGACAGCCTCACCGAGCACCACACCAAGTCCCTCGAGGACGTGTTCCTCGAGCTCACGAAGCCGGATGCCCGATGACCACGTACGCACCGCAGCCCGGCAGCGCGCCCTGGCCGCGCAAGGTGCTGAGCCACACCCGGATGGAGTTCAAGCTCCTCATCCGGAACGGTGAGCAACTGCTGCTTGCGCTGGTGATCCCGCTCGGCATCCTGCTCTTGCTCGGCGGTACCGGTCTGGGTGAGCGGTTGCCGCTCGGCAGCGGGCGGCCGATCGACGAGGCGGTGCCACGGGTGCTGGCGCTTGCTGTGCTGTCGTCGTCGTTCACGTCCTTGGCGATCGCGACCGGGTTCGAGCGCCGGTACGGCGTGATCAAGCGGCTCGGCGCCTCTCCCCTGTCCCGCACCGGTCTGCTGGCCGGGAAGATCGGCGCCGTGCTGATCGTGCAGGTGATCCAGCTCGCGGTCCTGATCGGCACCGGCTTCGCGCTCGGTTGGCATCCGCACGGCGGCGCCCGGGCCGCGGTCGGTGTGATTCTCACCATTCTCTGCGGTACGGCGGCGTTCGCGTCGCTCGGACTGCTGATGGCCGGCGTGCTGCGGGCCGAGGCGACGCTCGCCGCCGCCAACCTGTTGTACCTCCTGCTGCTGGTCGGCGGCGCGGTGATGACGCCGGTGGACGAGTATCCCGGCGGCATGCAGGGCGTCGTCCGCGTACTGCCGAGTGCCGCGCTGGCGAACGGCCTGGCCAACTCGACCGTGGAAGGGGTGATCCCGTGGGCCGCTGCGCTATCGCTTGCGCTCTGGGCGGCAGTCCTCGGGTACCTGGTCTCCCGAACGTTCCGATGGGACTGAGCGTGATTCAGAGCTTTAGAGTGTGCCGGTGATGACGACGGAAACCCCGCCCCAAGAGACCGAGCCAGTCAGCGGATTCTGGCGGCTGGTGCCCGAGCCGAGCCTGGACGTGGTCCGGCGCTGGGGCTGGGCCTCGGTGGCGGTCAACATCGGCATCGTCGTCACCGGCGGCCTGGTCCGGCTGACCGGCTCCGGTCTGGGATGCCCGACCTGGCCGTCGTGCACCGACGAGTCGTACGTTCCGCATGCCGCGCTCGGTGTCCATGGCGCGATCGAGTTCACCAACCGGATGCTCGGCTTCGTGGTCGCGATCGTTGCCATCTGCACCTGGCTGGTCGTGATGCGGTACCGCCCGATCCGCCGCGACCTGCGCAGGCTGGCGACGGCGGCAGCGCTCGGCGTACCGCTGCAGGGTTTGATCGGCGGCGTCACGGTGCTGACCGGGCTGAACCCGTGGATCGTGTCCGCGCACTTCCTCGTCTCGCCGATCATCATCACGCTCGCGGTGTCGATGCTGCGCCGGTCGCGCAACAGCCCGTATCCACACACTCCCCCGGTGGTCCGCGCGCTCGCTACCGCCGCTGTGGTGGCGGTCTGGCTGACCGTTGCCCTGGGCACGGTCACCACCGGCGCCGGCCCGCACTCCGGTGACCCGGAGACCGGGCGTAACGGGTTCAACCCCGAGCTGGTCAGTCAGCTGCACTCGGACGTGGTGTTCGGGCTGTTCGGCATCACGATCGCGCTGGTGATCGCGACGCGCGTCACGGCCACTTCGCGTACGCTCCGCAAGCTGGCTGCCTGGTTGCTGGCGATCGAGCTGGTGCAGGGCGCCGTCGGCTTCACGCAGTACTTCACCGGTCTGCCCTGGCCCGTTGTGCTCGTCCACATGTTCCTGGCCGGGTTGCTGATCGCGCTCGTCACAGCTGTGTACGGCGAACGCGGTACGCCCGCGACCTAGCACGGGCGCACCGCTCGCAACTCACTTCACTCGGTAGACCGCGCCCGGCCCGAAGACCGGTGCGGAAACGAACAGCTGACCGCTGCGGTTGAACGCCGTGCCACCCGGCAGGGTGAGTTGGCCCTTCACCAGCTCGGTGCGGTAGCCGGCCCGGTGGTTGCGGCCGGGGAACTGCAGGAACAGCGCACCTACCTGCGGCTTGCCGCTCAGCTCGAACTGCAGCCAACTCGCCTTCGCGAGCTCGACGACGGCGAGCGTGCCGCGCGGCCCACCGGCCAGGTCGACGATCGACGTGTACCCATCCGCGTACCGCTGGCAATTGCCCTTCGCGGGCTTCACCGGATCACAGACCGCGCCCACCGAGCCCGGCTTGATTCTCCAGATCTGCGACGTACCCGGGGTGGCCGGGAAGCCGCGCAGCTCACCGACGTACCAGTAGCCATCTGCCCCGACCGTCACCGAGGTCGCAACAGCCTCGGCCAGGATCGGCGTACCGGCTGGTGGTGCC
This sequence comes from Kribbella hippodromi, assembly GCF_039531045.1. Taxonomy (NCBI): domain Bacteria; kingdom Bacillati; phylum Actinomycetota; class Actinomycetes; order Propionibacteriales; family Kribbellaceae; genus Kribbella; species Kribbella hippodromi. The sequence continues at coordinate 38,353 of NZ_BAAAPH010000010.1, forward strand.
TGGTTGCCGAGACCGGGCGGCACCTTGACCACCCGGGGCTTGAGCCGCGCGACGGTCTTGATGTGGCCGTTCGGCCAGACCCGGAGCAGGTCGTTGTTGGCGGCATCGGAAACGAGCACCGTGCCGTCCTTCAGCGCCACCACACCGAACGGGTTCGACTCGGTCGGCGAGTCGGCGACGTTGTACGGATCCGGGTCGGTGGCCTGGTACTTCCCGATGTCGGCCACTACGACCGGCGACTTGCCCGGCCGCAGCCGGAACAGCGTGGCGCCGCCCGGTGGCGTGTCACCCTCCGGACCGCCGCCGCCCGTCAACGCGTACGTGCGCCCCCACCGGTCGGTGTCGATCGCCGGCGCGAACCCACCCGGGACCTGGCCGAGCTTCCAGGTCCTGCGGCCGTCCGTCGCGTACACGGAACCGTCCGTGACGCTGTAGACGACCTGATTCCTGTACGTCGCGACCCCACGCGGACCGTCCAGGCCGGTCGCCACCGGCTTCAGGCTCGAGTGGTGACCGCCGGCATCGGCTTGTCCCGCGACCAGCACCGAGCCGGCCAGGGCGAGTGCCGCGAGCGCGGCAATGCGTGTTCGTACCCCCATCTGCATCCCCCTGAAGCTACGTCTCCCCAGGCGTGGAACCCCCTCCACAGACCTGACCATAGGAGCACGCGGACCGGGTGCGGTCAACGGGAGGACGCTGAGCGTACGGCGCGCGACGCTCAGTGCGGACTCAGGAACTTCGGCCCAGCAGGATCAGTTCGGCACGATCAGCCCGGCAGGATCAGCGCAGCAGCGGGTCGATCGCGGCCGCGATGAAGAGCAGCGCCAGGTAGATGTTCGAGAAGTGGAACAGCCGCATCGGGCGCAGGGCCGCGCCCTCGGCGCCGGTGTGGGCGCGGAGCAGCAGGCGGCGGGCCTCGCGGAGGAAGGCGAAACCGAGCACGATCGCGGCCAGCGGGTACACGAAGCCGGTGCCGGCGACCGGCCAGAGCGCGATCGAGGTCAGCACCATCACCACCGAGTACGCCATGATCTGCCGCGCGGTGGAGATCGGGGTGGCGACCACCGGGAGCATCGGCACGTCGACCGAGGCGTAGTCCTCGCGGTAGCGCATCGCCAGTGACCAGGTGTGCGGCGGCGTCCAGAAGAACACCACCAGGAACAGCACGATCGGCGTCCAGGCCAGCTTGCCGGTGACCGCGGTCCAGCCGATCAGGGTCGGGAAGCAGCCGGCGATCCCGCCCCAGACGATGTTCTGCACGGTCCGGCGCTTCAGCAGCATCGTGTAGCCGAAGACGTAGAACAGGTTCGCCGCCAGCGCCAGGCCGGAGGACAGCCAGTTCACGAAGAAGCCGAGCTCGAGCGTGGCCAGCACACCGAGGACGACGCCGAACGCGGTGGCCGAGCGCGGGCTGACCGCGTGCCGCGGCAGCGGGCGGCGCCTGGTCCGGCGCATCTGCTCGTCGATGTCGCGGTCGAGCACACAGTTGATCGTGTTCGCGCTGCCGGAGGCGAGGATGCCACCGATCAGCGTCGCCACCACCACCTTCAGCCCCGGCACGCCGGCCGCCGCCAGGAACATCACCGGCACGGTGGTGATCAGCAGCAGCTCGATGATGCGCGGCTTGGTCAGACCGACGTACGCCTTCACCACGTCGCGCACTGACGGACTCACCACAGCGGTGGCGTCCGGCAGCGGCGTCGGGTACGACGTCGTCGCGGCGGGACGCGGGTCGACGGCGGTCACGAACACCTCGAACATCTACTGAGTTGCCGCCGGAGCTCCGGCGCTGACGATTCAGCAGTCTACGACGCCCCGTAGGAGGGGTTCCCGCACCCCCCTCATACCGATCGCGGATCGGGGAACAGGCAAGGGTGCTGAACGGTTGACAAACAGTCGAGAGGCACAGAGAAGGTGCGCGGCCAAGGGACTCCACCACAGTAGGCTCGTCCTTGACTGAGTACTCAGAACAGCAGCATCGAGAGGAGCGCCGGCGGCGTGACGGAGAAGACCAGCCCCAAGCTTGAATGGACCGAGCTCGATCAGCGTGCGGTCGACACCGTGCGGGTGCTCGCGATGGATGCCGTGGAGAAGGTCGGGAACGGTCACCCGGGCACCGCGATGAGCCTGGCGCCCGCGGCGTACCTGCTGTTCCAGAAGGTGATGCGGCACAACCCGGCGGACCCGCACTGGGCCGGCCGCGACCGGTTCGTGCTGTCCGCGGGCCACTCCAGCCTGACGCTGTACATCCAGCTGTACCTGGCCGGCTTCGGCCTCGAGCTGGACGACCTGAAGTCGTTGCGGACCTGGGGCAGCAAGACCCCGGGCCACCCGGAGTACCGGCACACCCCCGGCGTCGAGACCACCACCGGTCCGCTCGGCCAGGGCGTCGGCAACGCGGTCGGGATGGCGATGGCGGCCCGCCGCGAGCGCGGCCTGCTGGACCCGGACGCGCCGAGGGGCGAGGGTCTGTTCGATCACAACATCTACGTGATCGCGTCCGACGGTGACCTGGAGGAGGGCGTCTCGGCCGAGGCGTCGTCGCTGGCCGGTCACCAGAAGCTCGGCAACCTGACGGTGATCTACGACGCGAACAAGATCTCCATCGAGGACAACACCGACATCGCGTTCTCGGAGGACGTCGCGGCCCGGTACGCGGCGTACGGCTGGCACGTCCAGGACGTCGACTGGACGAACGGCGGCACCGGGTACGAAGAGGACGTCCAGGCCCTGTACGACGCGATCGAGGCGGCGAACGCGGTCACCGACAAGCCGAGCTTCATCCGGCTGCACACGATCATCGGCTGGCCGGCGCCGAACAAGCAGAACACCGGCAAGATCCACGGTTCCGCGCTCGGCGCGGACGAGGTGGCGGCCACCAAGAAGGTGCTCGGCTGGGACCCGGAGCAGACCTTCCAGGTCGCCGACGAGGTGATCGCGCACACCCGCGGCGCGCTCGACCGGGGCAAGGCCCTGGAAGCCGAGTGGACCACCAAGTACGACGCGTGGAAGGCCGCGAACCCGGAGCGCGCCGCGCTGCTGGACCGGCTCTCGAAGCGGGAGCTGCCGGCCGGCTGGGAGGACGCGCTGCCGAGCTGGGAGCCGGACGCCAAGGGGGTCGCGACCCGCGCCGCCTCCGGTGACGTGCTGAGCAAGCTGGCGCCGGAGCTGCCCGAGCTGTGGGGCGGTTCGGCCGACCTGGCCGGCTCGAACAACACCACCCCGAAGGGCCAGCCGTCGTTCATCCCGCCGGAGTACTCGACCAAGGAGTTCTCCGGCGACGAGTACGGCCGGGTGCTGCACTTCGGCATCCGCGAGCACGCGATGGGCGCGGTCCTGAACGGCATCGCCCTGCACGGCCTGACCCGCCCGTACGGCGGGACGTTCCTGGTCTTCTCCGACTACATGCGCCCGTCGGTCCGGCTGGCCGCGCTGATGCAGCTGCCGGTCACGTACGTCTGGACGCACGACTCGATCGGACTCGGCGAGGACGGCCCGACGCACCAGCCGATCGAGCACCTGTCGGCGCTCCGGGCGATCCCGGGCCTGGATGTCGTACGCCCCGGTGACGCGAACGAGACGGCGGCCGCCTGGGCGACGATCCTCAAGCACACCGACCGCCCGGCCGGCCTGGCGCTGACCCGGCAGAACGTGCCGACCTTCCCGCGTGGCACCGACGGCTTCGCCACCACCGAGAACGTGCACAAGGGTGGTTACGTCCTGATCGACAGCGACGGCACGCCGGACGTGGTGCTGATCGGCACCGGCTCCGAGCTGCAGATCGCGGTCGAGGCCCGGACCAAGCTGGCCGAGGAGGGCGTCAAGGCCCGGGTCGTCTCGATGGTCTCGCGCGAGTGGTTCGACGAGCAGGACGACGCGTACCGCGAGTCCGTGATTCCCGCGGACCTTCGCGCCCGGGTCTCGGTCGAGGCCGGCATCGCGCAGAGCTGGCACGACATCGTCGGTGACTCGGGCCGCTCGGTCAGCCTCGAGCACTACGGCGCCTCGGCCGCGTACCAGACGCTGTACGACGAGTTCGGCATCACCACCGAGGCCGTCGTGCAGGCCGCCAAGGACAGCATCGCCGCCGCCGCGCAGGTCAGCGGACCGGGCGTACCGCCGGGCCGCGCCGCCGCCGGGCCGGTCGGACCGGCCGACGCCCACGCCGCCAACTGACACCCACAACAGAACATTCCGGAAGAAGGCATCGGATCATGAACGATCGCTTGAAAGCACTCGCCGACGCGGGTGTCTCCATCTGGCTCGACGATCTGTCCCGGGAGCGGCTGACCAGCGGCAGCCTGCAGGCCCTGATCGAGGACAAGCACGTGGTCGGCGTGACCACGAACCCGACCATCTTCGCGAAGGCCATCTCGGACGCGGACGCGTACGCGTCGAAGGTCGCGAGCCTGGCCGCCCAGGGCGTCTCGACCGACGAGGCGATCCGGGTGATCACCACCGACGACGTCCGGGACGCCGCGGACGTGTTCAAGCCGACCTACGACGACACCGAGGGCCAGGACGGCCGGGTGTCGATCGAGGTCGAGCCGAGCCTCGCGCACGACACCGAGGGCACGGTCCGGCAGGCCAAGGAGCTGTGGGACATCGTCGGCCGGGAGAACGTGTTCGTGAAGATCCCGGCCACCAAGGCGGGGCTGCCGGCGATCACCACCACGCTGGCCGCCGGGATCAGCGTGAACGTGACGCTGATCTTCTCGCTGGAGCGCTACAAGGCAGTCGCCGACGCGTTCCTGGCCGGGATGGAGCAGGCCGTCGAGAACGGCCACGACGTCACCAAGATGGCCAGTGTCGCGTCGTTCTTCGTCAGCCGGGTCGACACCGAGGTGGACAAGCGCCTGGACGCGATCGGTACCGACGAGGCGAAGGCGCTGAAGGGCAAGGCCGCGATCGCGAACGCGCGGCTCGCCTTCCAGGCGTACGAGGAGATCTTCGACACCGACCGCTGGCGCGAGCTGGAGACGGCCGGTGCGAAGCCGCAGCGTCCGCTCTGGGCGTCGACCGGCACCAAGGACCCGTCGTACTCCCCCACGCTCTACGTCGACAACCTGGTCACCCGCGGCGTCGTCAACACGATGCCGGAGGCAACCATCAAGGCGGCCGAGGAGCACAGCGAGTTCAGCGGTGACACGGTCCGCGGCGACTACGCCGGCGACCGGAAGGTGATCGACGACCTGGAGCGGCTCGGCATCTCGTACGACGAGGTCGTGCAGGTGCTCGAGGACGAGGGCGTGGCGAAGTTCGACGCGTCCTGGTCGGAGCTGCAGGACACCGTGACCGCCGCGCTGAAGGGTGCCGCCAAGTGACCGCTGTAACCACCCAGAACGGCGACTGGAGCGAGGTCGTCGGCAAGCTGGTCGCGGAGAAGATCGCGTCCCGGATCGCCGCCAAGGACGCGACGATCTGGGGCCTGGACGCCGAGTCCGAGGCGTCGATCCGGCTCGGCTGGGTCGACCTGCACGAGACCTCGCGGCCGCTGCTGGCCGAGGTCGAGGCACTCGTCGCGGACCTGCGGTCCGAGGGCCTGACGCGGATCGTGCTGTCCGGGATGGGCGGCTCGTCGCTGGCCCCGGAGGTGATCACCCGGACCGCGGGCGTCGACCTGGTCGTACTGGATTCGACCGACCCGAGCGTGGTCGGCCGGGCGCTGGCCGGTGACCTGTCGAAGACCGTGATCGTGGTGTCCAGCAAGTCCGGCGGGACGGTCGAGACGGACAGCCACCGGCGTACGTTCGCGAAGGCGTTCACGGACGCGGGCATCGACGCCGCGTCGCGGATCGTGGTGGTGACCGACCCGGGCTCGCCGTTCGAGAAGCTGTCGAAGGACGAGGGGTACCGCAAGACGTTCCTCGCCGACCCGAACGTCGGCGGCCGGTACAGCGCGCTGACCGCGTTCGGCCTGGTGCCGTCCGGTCTGGCCGGCGCGGACATCTCCGAGCTGCTGGACCAGGCCGCCGAGGCCGCGCCGGCGTTGCAGGCCGACTCGACCGACAACCCGGCCCTGTGGCTGGGCGCGGTGATCGCCGCCAGCGCGGGCCGGGACAAGGTGATCATCACCGCTGACGGTTCGGACATCGTCGGGTTCCCCGACTGGGCCGAGCAGCTGATCGCGGAGAGCACCGGCAAGCAGGGCACTGGCGTGCTGCCGGTGGCCGTCGAGGTCGGCGCGCCGGAGCTGCGCAGCGAGGCGAAGGACCTGACCAACGCGCTGCTCGCAGAGAAGGCGACCAGCAGCGTGCCGACGGCGCTGACCTCCGGATCGCTCGGTGGCCAGTTCCTGCTCTGGGAGATGGCGACGGCGGTGGCGGGCTACCTGCTCGGCATCGACCCGTTCGACCAGCCGGACGTGGAGAGCGCGAAGAAGGCCGCGCGCGGTCTGCTCGACGCGCAGCCGAAGCCCGAGGCGGCCGCTTTCACCGACGGCGCGGTCGAGGTTCGTGGCTCGGAAGGGTTGCTGGACGGGGTGGATTCGCTGCAGGGCGCGGTGGACGCGCTCCTCGGCAAGCTGGACGACGTCGGGTACCTGGCCGTGATGGCGTACCTCGACTCCGAGCGGGACGCTGACCTGGTCGGCGTACGCCCGGCGCTGGCGACCAAGACCGGTCGTCCGGTGACCTTCGGCTGGGGACCGCGGTTCCTGCACTCGACCGGTCAGTACCACAAGGGCGGCCACCCGGAGGGCGTGTTCCTGCAGATCACGGGCGCGCACCCGGCCGACGTGGAGATCCCGGACCGGCCGTTCACCTTCGGCACGCTGATCTCGGCGCAGGCAGCCGGGGACGCGAACGTACTGGCCGAGCGTGGCCGTCCGGTGCTGCGGTTGCACCTCACGGACGTCGCGGCCGGCGTACAGCAGCTTCTGTCCCTGTTCAAGTAAACCCTCTAATACACGGAGGAAGCGGCGATGACCGCTGAGCTCAACGAAGAGCCGGCCGCACCGGTGAACCCGCTGCGCGATCCCCAGGATCGCCGGCTGCCGCGGATCGCCGGGCCGTGTGGCCTGGTGATCTTCGGGGTCACCGGTGACCTGGCCCGCAAGAAGCTGATGCCGGCGGTCTACGACCTGGCGAACCGGGGGCTGCTGCCGCCCGGTTTCGCCCTGGTCGGGTTCGCCCGCCGGGACTACACCAACCAGGACTTCGCCCAGATCGTGCACGACTCGGTGAAGGAGCACGCGCGGACGCCGTTCCGCGAGGAGGTCTGGCAGCAGCTTGCCGAGGGCTTCCGGTTCGTGCCGGGTGACCTGACCGACGACGAGGCGTTCAAGCGGCTCCGCGAGACCGTGGACGAGCTGGACATCACCCGCGGCACGGGCGGCAACCACGCGTTCTACCTGTCGATCCCGCCGGGGCTGTTCCCGGAGGTCGTGCGGCAGTTGTCCGAGCGCGGGCTGACCGACGAGAAGCCGGGCTCGTGGCGGCGGGTGGTGATCGAGAAGCCGTTCGGCCACGACCTGAAGAGCGCTCGTGAGCTGAACCACGTGGTCGAGTCGGTGTTCCCGCCCGAGGCGGTTTTCCGGATCGACCACTACCTGGGCAAGGAAACCGTCCAGAACATCCTCGCGCTGCGGTTCGCGAACGCCATGTTCGAGCCGATCTGGAACAGCAACTACGTCGACCACGTCCAGATCACGATGGCCGAGGACATCGGCATCGGCGGCCGCGCCGGGTACTACGACGGGATCGGCGCCGCCCGGGACGTGATCCAGAACCACCTGCTCCAGCTGCTCGCCCTGGTCGCGATGGAGGAGCCGGTCAGCTTCGACGCCTGGTCGTTGCGGCAGGAGAAGAAGAAGGTCCTGAACGCGGTCCAGCTGCCGGAGCGCCTCGACCTGCACACCGCCCGCGGCCAGTACGCGGCTGGCTGGGCCGGTGGTGTGAAGGTCAAGGGCTACCTGCAGGAGGACGGCATCCCGTCATCGTCGGCGACCGAGACGTTTGCCGCATTGCGCGTGGACGTCGACACGCGGCGCTGGGCGGGCGTCCCGTTCTATCTGCGTACTGGCAAGCGGCTCGGCCGGCGGGTCACCGAGGTCGCGGTGATGTTCAAGCGGGCGCCGCATCTGCCGTTCACCAAGACGGAGACCGAAGAGCTCGGGCAGAACGCGCTGGTGCTGCGGATTCAGCCGGACGAGGGCATCACGGTCCGGTTCGGCGCGAAGGTGCCTGGTACGTCGATGGAGATCCGCGACGTGAACATGGACTTCCAGTACGGCGGTTCGTTCACCGAGTCGTCCCCGGAGGCGTACGAGCGGCTGATCCTGGACGTACTGCTCGGTGATCCGCCGTTGTTCCCGCAGCACACCGAAGTCGAGCTGGGCTGGAAGATCCTCGACCCGGTGCTCGACTACTGGGCCCGGCACGGGAAGCCGGAGCAGTACGCCTCCGGCGACTGGGGACCGGACTCGGCGCACGAGATGCTCGCCCGCGACGGACGCGCCTGGAGGCGGCCTTGATCATCGACCTGACCGACACCACGTCCAGCGGGATCGCCTCCGCGCTGCTGAAGGCACGCCGGAACGCCGGCTCGCCGGCCATGGGCATGGTCGGCACCATCGTGGTCGTTGTCGACGAAGCGTCCCACCACGATGCGATGAAGGCCGCGAACGAGGCCGGTCGCGAGCACCCGTCGCGGGTGCTGGTCGCGATCCTGCGGCCTGGCAAGGGCGCGCCTGGGCTGGACGCCGAGGTACGCATCGGCGAGGGCGTGCCGGGCGAGGCGGTGCTGCTGCGGCTGCACGGTGAGCTTGCCAAGGTGCCCGAGTCCGTGATCACGCCGCTGCTGCTGCCCGACTCCCCTGTCATCGTCTGGTGGCCGGGCGGTGGGCCGCGGGTGCCGGCCGAGGACCCGTTGGGCCGGCTCGGGCGGCGGCGCGTGACTGATGCGGCGGCGACTCGGCGGGCGTCGGTGGACTACACCGCGCGGGCCGAGGGGTACGCGCCTGGTGATACCGACTTCGCGTGGACGCGGTTGACGCCTTGGCGGGCGCTGATGGCGGCTGCCCTTGATCAGTATCCGACGAAGGTGACCGGGGCTGAGGTTTCCGCGGCGCGTGGGAACCCGAGCGCCGACCTGATGGCTGCTTGGTTGCAGTCGCGGTTGAAGGTGCCGGTCGAGCAGCGGAATACGCGCGGGCCTGGGGTGACGGCAGTGCGGTTGTTCACGCCGTCGGGGCCGATCGCGTTGACGCGGCCGGACGGCGCGGTGGCGACGTTCAGCGTGCCGGGGCAGCCGGATCGTCCGGTGGCGCTGAAGCGGCGGACGACTTCCGAGCTGCTCAGTGAGGAGCTGCGGCGGTTGGATCCGGACGATGTGTACGCGAAGACGCTGGCGTGCATGGTCGAACGGGATGCGCTTCCGGCGGAGCAGAAGAAGGTCGACGCGACGGCGCGGAAGTCGACCGCGGCGAAGGTCACCGCGGCCGGCAAGAAGGTGATCGAGCCGAAGAAGACCGTCGCGGCCCGGAAGACTGCTGCCCGGAAGACTGTCGCGAAGAAGACGGTGGCGAAAAAGGCTGTTGCGAAGACTGTTTCCAAGCGGACGGCGAAGAAGAAATGAGCGAACCGCTGGTTTTGCTGCATCCTGATGCGGATGCTTTGGTGCCTGCGGTGGCGGCGCGGTTCATCACTTCGGTTGTCGATGCCCAGAGCAACGGCCGGGTTGCGCAGGTGGTGCTGACCGGCGGGCGGGTGGCTGCCCGGGTGTACGCGGCGGTGGCCGACTCCCCCGCCCGGTCGGCGATCGACTGGCAGCGAGTCGAGTTCTGGTGGGGCGACGAGCGCTTCCTGCCGGATGGTGACCCGGAACGCAACGAAACACAGGCCCGCGACGCGTTGCTGTCCCACGTGAACGTCGATCCGGCCCGCGTACACCCAATGGCCCCCGACACAGGCCAGGGCGCGGAGGCAGCCGCGGCGGCGTACGCGAAAGAGCTCACTACTGAACCAGTCTTCGACATCCTGATGCTTGGGGTTGGGCCGGATGGGCATGTGGCTTCGCTCTTTCCGGGGTATCCGCAGTTGACGGTCACGGACGCGGCGGCGGTGGCCGTGCATGACTCGCCCAAGCCTCCGCCTACGCGGGTTTCGCTTACGTTCCCGGTGCTCGATCGGGCGCGGGAGGTGTGGTTCGTGGTCTCCGGTGATGACAAGGCGGAGGCGGTCGGCAAGGCGCTTGCCGGCGGGGACGTACCCGCTGCGCACCCGAAGGGACAGGAGCGCACCCTCTGGCTCCTCGACCAGGCAGCAGCACAACAGCTCGGCTGACCCACGCCCGGCCGTCGGCTCCCCAGCTCCCGGGGAGCCGCGCCCCGTGCGTGGGCTCTCGGGCGTAGGCTTCCCGGGCGTGCGGGAGTTCGGTGGGGGCCGAAGTGTTGGGGTGGGAGACTCGCGGGTATGACTAGCTTCCGGGAGTTGCACGACGGCCGGTTCGTGATGCCGAACGCGTGGGATGCGGGGAGTGCGGTGATCCTCGCGGCGGCCGGGTTTCCGGCGATCGCGACGACCAGCGCCGGGATCGCGTTCTCGCTGGCCAAGGGCGATCACACCCTGCCGGACGGTGCGCCGGCGGTGTCCCGGGAGCAGATGTTCGATCGCATCCGGGCGATCACGGCCGCCGTCGACGTACCGGTGAACGGCGACCTCGAGGACGGGTACGGCGCCGCGCCGGAGCGGGTCGCCGAGACAATCACGCTGGCCCGCGAAGCCGGGCTGGCCGGCGGGAACATCGAGGACTACGACGGCCGCGAGCTGTACGACGTACAGCTCGCGATCGACCGCATCACCGCGGCCCGCGAGGCGGCCGGACCCGACTTCGTCCTTACGGCCCGCACTGACGGGCAGTTGCTGCGTACGCCGCCGCCGCTTGCCGACTCGATCGACCGGGCGAACCGCTTCCACGCGGCCGGTGCGGACTGCGTGTACGTCCCCGGGATGAACGACCTGGACACGATCCACACGCTCGTCCGCGAGCTCGACGCACCTCTCAACGTCGTCCTCGGCCTGGGCCAATCCACCCTCACGGTGGCCGACCTTCAGTCCGCCGGCGTCACCCGGATCAGCCTCGGCGGGTCGATCGCGCGCGCCGCGCTCGCGTTCGTCCGGCGCAGCGCCGAGGAGCTGGCGACTCAGGGCACGATCACCTTCGCCGCCGACCAGATCCCCCAGGCCGAACTCAACACCCTTTTCGCGCGACCACCCAAGCGCGCCTGACCGCGGCCCGCGCTCATCGGATCGGGCCCGCACTCCACAATCGGGCCCACGCTCCACAATCGGGCCCGCGCTCCACAATCGGGCCTGCGCTCCACGATCGGGCCTGCGGTCGTCGATTGGGTCGACCCCGGCGTGATCCGCGAGCGTGCTTACGCGGAGCGTGCCGGGCGGATTGCGTCCAGCGAATCGCCGACGGCGTCGGTCACCGAGACGAACGTGGAGCGTACGTCACCGCCGGTTGCCCAGATACCGATCGCCAGCGCGGCGGTTGCCTCCAGCAACTTTGCCCGGGACAGCGCGCCGGCGGGGACAGGTACGCCACCGACGTCCTTGATCAGTTCGGCGACGGTCTCGAGGTCGGCGTCACCGCAGAACGGTACCCCGAGGTTGGCAGGTGGATTTCGCCAGGCGCTGTCGGGGGCGAGGTTGAAGGCCTTCACGACGTTCACGCCGGGGAGCGCCTGGGCGAGGGACTCCGCCGTGGCGGGGTTGGTGAGGGTGAAATCGCGGTGATCGAGAGCGTTGGTGCAGTCGATCAAGGTACGGCCGGCTGGCACGGCTTTGGCGACGTCGAGGGCAGCGTCGCTGGCACGGCTTTGGCGACATCGAGGGCGGCGTCGGCTGGCACGGCTTCGGCGACGTCGAGGGCGGCATCGGCCGGTACGGCGAGCAGGACCACGTCACGGTACGCGGCTGCCTCTTCCAGTGATCCGGCTTTCGCACCGAACTGGTCCGCGACCTCGGCGGCCCGGCGCGGGTCGCGGCCACCGATCATCACGTCGTGGCCGGCGGCGATCCAGTGGGTGGCCAGGGCAGTTGCCATCTGGCCGTTGCCCAGGGTTCCGATTCGCATACTCCGAGCGCAGGCGAGTCGATGCGCACCCCCGTCCCACTGACCGAACCTTCCCCGCCTGACCGAACCTCCCCCGCCTGACCGAACCTCCCCCGCCTGACCGAACCTTCCCCATCTGACCGAACCATCCCCATCTGACCGAACCTTCCCCGTCTGAGGGGTCAACCCCTGACGCAGCGGGTTGCCCCCTCGAAATTTCGGGGGCCAACCCTCCAACTCAGGGGTCGACCCCTCAGACGGGGTCGACCCCGCAGACGGCGTGCGGCCAGGTGCGGCGCGCAGGTTCGCTCAGGGGTTGACCCCTGAGCAGGAGGGTTGGCCCCTCGAATCTTGAGGGGCCAACCCACCTGCTCGGGGGCTGACCCCGCAGACGGCGTACGGCTACCCGGAGGTGCCGCACACAACCCAACGGCCTGCGTCATTGGTACCGAAGGACGGGTAGTGCTCTGCACCTTCACCAGATCCTGAGCGTGCGGCACCCGCGTTCGGTGGTCGTTGGCCGGACCACTACCCGTACTTCGGTACGGGTCCTTCCCTTTCAGTTGATGAGGCCTTTGTAGACGCCGGGCATCGGGCCTCGGTGGCGGGTGTTTGGGGCTGGGCTGACTGCGGCGGCTGGTTCTTCGTCGGTGGCGCCGAGGAGGCGTCTGGTGAGGGCGTCGCGGGAGGACAAGAGTTCGGCAACGGCCGCCCGGAGATGCTCGGCGCCGGGCGTCGCGTCTGCCTGTGCCGCCAGCAGCACAGTGCGCCGCACCAGCTCCTTCATGAACGAAGCAGTCGTACCTTCCGTCTGCGCCACGACCTCCTCGACGACACCGTCATCGAGCGTCAACGCAGGCCCGTACAACTCCAGCAACCGCGCCCGCCCAGCCACGTCCGGCAACGGCACCTCGACAGCCATGTCCACCCGCCCCGGCCGCTGCATCAGCGCCGGCTCCAGCAGATCAGCCCGGTTCGTGGTCAACAGGAACGCGACGTCCGCGTCCTGCGCCAACCCGTCCATCTCGTTCAGCACCTGGAACAGCAGCGGGTTGTCCATCCCATGCGAGAAGTCCCGCGCCTCCGCCACCAGGTCACAGTCCTCCAGTACGACCAGCGCCGGCTGCAGCATCCGCGCCAACGCACAGGCCGACGAGATGAAGTGAATACTCGACCCCGCCAGCAGTACGACCGTGAACTCGGGCATCCGCGACAACAGGTACCGCACGGTGTGTGTCTTCCCGGTACCAGGCGGCCCGTAGAGCAGCACGCCCCGCCGCAGGTGCTGTCCCGCCGCCAGCAACCGCTCGCGGTGCTCGGCGATCCCGAGAACCTCCCGCTCGACCCGCTCGAGCACACCTTCCGGCAGTACGACGTCGTCCCGCGTAATACCGGGCCGCGGATGCAACCGGAACGGCCCCGCGCCCTGCCCGAACTCATGCCCCTCGAACGACACCACCTTGCGCCGGAACACGTTGTGCACGCGGATCAGCTCCGGCAATGCGGCGAGGAACCGCTCGCCGGCAGACCGCTCCGCCGCAAGCACCTCGAGCTCGACGTTCCCCCGCCCGTACTGCTCGTTCGGCCCCCGAAGCAGTACGACGAGCCGATCGCCGTCCCGGACCCCGAGGTAGAAGCCGAACGCGACGCAGTCCATCTCCTCGTCGATGTCGATCTGAATCCGCCGGTAGTCGACCGGCCCGACCCCGAACCGGTCGTACTCGGACAGCTCCAGCAGCTCACCGAGCGAATGATGGTCTCGGTTCGTTCCGGCCAGCCCGACCACCTCGTACGAGTCGAAGCACGCTTCCAGCGCCCGCTGCACATTGGGCAGGTCGTACGCCGGGTACGCCGACTTCACCACCGGTACCTGCTCGGGCTCCACGCCGAGATGCGCGCGCAACCGCCCCAGCAAGCTCTCCCGCCGTGGCCGCGGCTCCCCCGCCACCCGCATCCGCTCCAGGAACCCCGTGAACAACCGCGCGAACTCGTCGACGTCATCCGGCATCGTGGCCGTACTCCTCTCGGATTCCGGTCCTATCCGGAGGACCCTCCGAAACGCCGGATAGGATTCACAGCATGACAGCTTCCGAGTCCACCGATCGTGCGTACAGTGCTTTGCCGGTACGGATCGGTTTGCAGGTACAGCCCCAGCATGCTCAGTACGCGGACATCCGGCGTACGGTCGCCTCCGCCGAGGAGCTGGGGGTCGACATCGCGTTCAACTGGGATCATTTCTATCCGCTGACCGGTGAGCCGGACGGCTTGCACTTCGAGTGCTGGACGATGCTCGCGGCCTGGGCCGAGGCGACCGAGCGGGTCGAGATCGGCGCCCTGGTCACCTGCAACTCGTACCGGAACCCGGACCTGCTCGCCGACATGGCGCGGACGGTCGACCACATCAGCGACGGCCGGCTGATCTTCGGCATCGGCTCCGGCTGGTTCGAGCGCGACTACGACGAGTACGGGTACGAGTTCGGCACCGCCGGCCGCCGGCTGGACGCGCTCGGCGAGGCGCTGCCGCGGATCGAGCAGCGCTGGACCAAGCTCAACCCGGCGCCGACCCGGGACATCCCGGTCCTGATCGGTGGTGGCGGCGAGAAGAAGACGCTCCGCCTGGTCGCCCAGCACGCGAACATCTGGCACGGTTTCGGTGACGCGGAAACGATCGCGCACAAGCACGCCGTACTGGACGAGCACTGCAAGGCGATCGGCCGCGACCCGGGCGAGATCGAGCGCTCCGCGGGCGTCGGCGACAAGTCCCCCGAAGCCATCGGCAAGGGCCTGCTGGACGTCGGCACCCGCCTCTTCACGGTGTCCTCGTCCGGCCCCGACTACGACCTCGGCCTGCTCCGCGAATGGATCACCTGGCGCGACGAGATCAACTCCAAGTAGCACCTCCCCCCGTACGCCCGACCGCCCGCGCCCGACAGCGCCCTTTGAGAAGCCACCACGTAAAACCCGGCCCGAAAACACGTGGTGGCTTCTCAGAGCCGGGGTGGGAGGTGCGTGGCGGCGGCGGTTTGTGGGGCGGTTAGGATTTCGGGCATGTCTACGTTGCCTGGGAATGGTTCGGTGCGGGCGATCACCCGGTGGGGTGAAGATGTCATGCATCGGCTCAATCAGCCCGTGACCGACTTCGGGGACGAGCTGCAGACGCTGGTCGCGGACATGGTTGCCACGATGAACGCGGCCGAAGGCGTCGGCCTGGCCGCGAACCAGGTCGGTGTGGATCTGCAGCTCTTCGTGTTCGACTGCCCGGACAAGGAGGGCAATCGCGTCCAGGGCGTGGTGTGCAATCCGGTGCTGGAGTTGCCGGAGGGCAAGGACCGGAACCTCGACGAGGGCGACGAGGGCTGCCTGTCCTTGCCGGGCGCGTTCACCAAGTGCGCGCGCCCGGACTACGCGAAGGTGACCGGCGTCGACGAGCACGGTCAGCCGGTCTCGTACGAAGGGAACGGGCTGCTGGCGCGCTGCCTGCAGCACGAGACCGATCACACGCAGGGCATGGTTTTCGGTGACCGGCTGTCGCGGAAGTACCGGAAGCGGTTGTTCGCGGAGGCCGAGGAGTTCGCGCCGGACTACCCGTCGGACTGGCCGGTGACCCCGATGGTCGACCACGACCACGAGGAAACCCCCGCCACCTGACGCGCTGCCCTGTCGCCCGCCCGGGGCGACAGGTTTACCAGCGGGCGGCGGGCAGGTCGGCGAGGATCTTTTCGACCGTCTGGGCCGGGGTCTGGCCGGTGGTGTCCAGCCACAGGCCCCGGCGCGGGATCTTGGCCAGCTCCGCCTGCAGCGCGCGGACGCCGTCAGCCAGCGTCGCGCCCGCCTCCTGCCAATCGCGGTACGAGTTGGCACCGCCGCGCCCGATCTCGCGCTCCACGATCGACTCCACCGACGGCGTGAGCACGACCAGGTACGGCTCGATGCCGCGCAACCGGTCGAACCAGCGCTCGACGTCGGCGGCGAGGATGATGTCGCTGCAGACGAAGTCGAAGCCGGCGTCGGCGTAGTGCTGCGCGATCATCGCGGTCGAGTCGTACCGCAGCGCGAGCTGCCGGAGCGCTTCCGGCGACGGGTCAGGCGTCATGTCCGCGGCGCCCGCAACCACACCGCGATAAAACACATCTCCGTCGAGCGTGGCCGCCGGCGGCCCGAGCCGCTCAGCCAGCATCGGCGCGATCGTGGACTTCCCGGCCGCCTGCATACCAGTGATGAGAACTACTTTCTGCATGCGCCCTATTGGATCAGTGCCGTCTAGTGAATTTCTGGTCGCGTTGCGTAGAAGGCGACGGCTGCCGAGGAAGCTACGTTGAGCGAGTCGACGCCGCCGGACATGGGGATTTGTACGGTCAGGTCGGCCTGGCGCAGGACGTTCGGTTTGAGGCCGTGACCTTCGGTGCCGAAGATGAGTACGAGCTTCTCGTCCTTGCGGTCGGACAGTTCGTCGAGCGTGATCGAGTCGTCGGTGAGTGCCATCGCGGCCGCTACGTACCCGTTGTCCTGCAGGTGCCGCAGGTCGCCCGGCCAGCTTTGCAAGCGCGTCCACGGGACCTGGAAGACCGTACCCATCGAGACCTTGATCGACCGCCGGTACAGCGGATCCGCGCAGGTCGGAGTCACCAGGACGAGGTCCACGCCGAGCGCGGCCGCGGCCCGGAACCCGGCGCCGACGTTGGTGTGGTCAACGATTTCGTCGAAGATCGCGATCCGGCGTACGTCCGGTGTCAGCAGGTCGCTCAGCCGGACCGGCGCGCGGCGTTTGTACGAGGCGAGCGCGCCGCGGTGGACGTGGAACCCGGTGACCTGTTCGGCGAGTTCCTCGGAAACGACGTACACCGGTTTGTCCGGCCACTGCGCGATGACGTCCCGCAACGAGTCGAGCCAGCGCGGCGCGAGCAGGAACGACCGCGGCTCGAACCCGGCGTCGGCGGCGCGGCGGATGACTTTGTCGCCCTCGGCAATGAACAGCCCATGCTCTTCCTCGAGCAACCGCCGCAGATTCACCTCCCGCAACTGCACATAATCAGCCAGCCGAGAGTCAGTTGATTCTGTTATTTCAACCAATGGGCTCATTGTGCCTGCGCTGCCACGTCCACCACGTTGCCGATGACAACGATCGCGGGAGCGCTGACGCCCTCGTCGGCCATCGCCTGCGCGATTCCGGCCAGGTCCGACGTAACCATCCGCTGACCGGGCAGGGTGCCGTCGGCAATCGCCGCCGCGGGGGTGTCAGCCGGCCGCCCCGCCGCGATCAACCGGGCCGCGATCGCCGGCAGGTTCTGCACCGCCATCAGCAACACCAGCGTCCCGTGCAACTGCGCCAGCGCATCCCAGTTGATCAGCGAATCCGGATGCGACGGCGGAATATGCCCCGACACCACGGTGAACTCATGCGTCACGCCACGATGTGTGACCGGAATCCCCGACACTGCCGGCACCGAGATCGAGCTCGTGATCCCCGGCACCACCGTCCACGGCACCCCGGCCGCCGCACACGCCAGCGCCTCCTCGAACCCGCGCCCGAACACGTACGGGTCCCCGCCCTTCAACCGGACGACGACCTTCCCCTCCCGGCCGCGCTCGATCAGAATCCGGTTGATCTCCTCCTGCTGCGCCGCCCGTCCCCGCGGCAACTTGGCCGCGTCGAACAACTCGACGTCCGGATGCAGCTCATCCAGCAACTGCTGCGGCGCGAGCCGGTCCGCCACCACCACGTCGGCCTCGGCCAGCAGCCTCCGCCCGCGAACCGTGATCAGATCCGGATCACCCGGCCCACCACCGACCAAGTACACGCCCGGTCGGCGGTCCACATCGCGCGCCGCCAGTTCACCGATTCGCAGACCTTCGAGAATCGCATCGCGGACGGCCGCGGACCGCCGGTGATCGCCACCACCCAGTACGCCGATCGTGACGTTGTCGTGCTGACCCGAGGCCGGCGTCCACGCGGTCGCGCGGGAACGGTCGTCGGACCGTACGCAGAAGATCCGCCGCTCTTCCGCCTCCGCCGAAACTTGGTCGTTCACGTCGGCGTCATCGGTCGCGACCACCACGTACCAGGCGCCGTCGAGATCACCGGCCTGGTATCCGCGCTCGATCCAGGTCAGCGACGCGTTGCCGAGCAGACCCTCGATCGTCGGCGTGATCGACGGCGAAATCAGGTCGATCCGGGCGCCCGCCTCGAGCAACCGCGGCAACCGCCGCTGCGCGACACCACCGCCGCCGACGACGACCACGCGCCGCCCGTCGAGGACGAGGCCGGACAGGTACTGGTGTGTCACGAAGTGATCCCCGCGTCCTCGAAGGTGGCCATCTCGGCGAGCGCACGCACCGCGCAGGACAGGATCGGGTACGCGAGCACCGCGCCGGTACCCTCACCGAGCCGCAGGTCGAGATCCACCAGCGGCTGCAGGCCGAGCGTCTTCAGCGCGACCGCATGACCCGGCTCGGCCGAGCGGTGGCCGGCGACGCAGTAGTCGATCGCGGCCGGGTGCAGCGCCTGCGCCACGAGTGCAGCCGCGCCGGCGATCACGCCGTCGAGGATCACCGGGACGTGGTTGGCGGCGGCGCCGAGGATGTAGCCGGCAAGTGCGGCGTGCTCGAGACCCCCGTACGCCTGGAGGGCCTTGAGCGGTTCGGTCGGCGGCACGGCGTGGCGTACGAGGGCGGTTTCGACGACTGCTGTCTTGTGGGCCAGCGTGGCGTCGTCGATGCCGGTGCCGCGGCCGGTCACCACGGCGGCGGTCGCGCCGGTGAAGGTGGCGATCAGCGCGGCCGAGGCGGTGGTGTTCGCGATGCCCATGTCGCCGGTGAGCAGGCAGCGGTACCCGTCGCGGACCAGGCTGTCGGCCAGGTCGGCTCCGACCGCGATCGCGGCGGCGACCTCGTCTTCGGTGAGCGCTTGGGTTTGCGAGAGGTCGCGGGTACCGGGGCGTACGTTGGCGTGGATGATGTCGAGCTGGTCGACCGGGGTCGCTACGCCGACGTCCACCACGCGTACGTCGACGCCGTTGTTCTTCGCGAACGCGTTCACCGCGGCGCCACCGGCGGCGAAGTTGGCCAGCATCGCGGCGGTCACCGCTTGCGGCCAGGGCGAGACGTTCTGGGCGTGGACGCCGTGGTCAGCCGCGAAAACGGTCACTACCGCGGGTGCTGGGATCGCGGGCGGGCAGGTGCCGGTCATCCCGGCCACGCGAACGGACAGTTCCTCGAGTACACCCAGCGAACCGGCCGGTTTGGTGAGCGCCGCCTGCCGCTCGGACGCGGCCCGCATCGCCGCCTGATCCGCGGGGCGGATCCGCTCCAGGTACCTGTCCACCGTGTCCTCCATCCGTTCCCGCCGCTGCGTACCCCCGATCTTCGCATCCTCAGGTGTGTGCCCCGGGACGGACCGGCGGGATCTGGACAGTAGTGTCGGAATCACCACACGTTCGCGAGATCCCGGAGGATCACAGATGTCGCTCGATCGCCCTGTCGCCCCGGACCCCTACGAGCTGCTGCCGCGGGCCGGTTCGTTCGCCGTCACCAGCGCGGATGTCACCGACGGCCGGCCGCTGGCGGACGCGCATGCCTTCGCGGGCGGGAACACCTCGCCGCAGCTCAGCTGGTCCGGGTTCCCTGCGGAGACGAAGGGTTTCGTCGTCACGTGCTTCGACCCGGATGCGCCGGTCGTATCGGGGTTCTGGCACTGGGTGCTGGTCAATCTCCCGGCAAGCGTCACGGAGCTCCCGGCCGGCGCGGGCAGCACCGACCGCCTCGACAACGGCGGTTTCCACGTCCGGAACGACTTCGGCACCAAGAACTACGGCGGCGCCGCCCCACCCGCGGGCGACCAGGTCCACCGGTACTACTTCGTGATCCACGCAATCGACGTGGAAGCCCTGGACGTGGACGCCGACGCCACCCCCGCCGTCGTCTCCTTCAACCTCGCCTTCCACACCCTAGCCCGAGCAATCATCACCCCGACCTACCAGATCACGCAGTAGCCGTCCCGGGTTTCTCGTACTGCTCGGCCCAGCGGGTGATCCGATACGCGGCGCTGTCCACCGGCGGCGGATCCCCGCTGAGCTCAGTCGACGACAGCTTGGGCGAGAACAACAGCTGGTCGACAACGCCCGAGTGCCGGTGGATCTCCAGAACGATGTTCCCGAGCGGTTTGTAGTCGAACCGCGCTGACGTGATGTCTGCCCGCGGGATGCGCCTGGTGCCTACGAAGCCGCGAAAGATCAGCTCTTCGTCCGTCAGCCGGAGGTCGACGCGCCACACTCTGGTCAGCAGGACGAGGGCGAGCGGGATCGTCGGCCAGAACTCTGGCAGGATCGCGGTTGTCACGATCGCCGCGATCAGCGGGACCACGGCCAGGGTTCGTTCGACCCGGCCCGCGCGCCAGTGGTGGGGGTCAGAGGGCGGCGACATAGACCCATTCGCCGGATTCGCGGGTGAAGGTGCTGTTTTCGTGCTGGATGCCGGTGGTGTAGTGCGCGTTGAACTCGACGGTGCCTTCGGTGTGGAAGGCGGTGCCGCCGGTCGTACCGAGGATCTCCAGCCCGGTCCAGATCCGGCTCGGGAAGTCGATCCGGGCCGGGCGGGTCGTACGCGACCAGGTCTTCTGCAAGTACGCCGCGTCATGCCGTACGAAGGCGCTGTACCGCGACCGCATCAACTCCTCGGCGGTGGACGCCGTCGTCACACCACGGTGCAGTCGCCCACAACAAGCGTCATACGAGGCGTCGCGACCACAGGGACAGTTGGGAAGAGCAGCCATACGGCTAATTGTCCCGCATCAGCTGAGGGCCCGACCCAACCGGCATCCCCGCGACCTCCTCCTGAAGGGCGTCACGTGCGGTCGTGGTGATGGGCTCGGCGAGGCGTACGCTCACCCGCCCGCCCTTCCGGCCCCACGCACCGACGATGCGACCGTCGACCATCAGACCGTTCGGGTGGAACGTGTCCGCGGCACTGGTCAGCCGCCGCAGACCGGGCGCGATGAACCGACCCTCACGATCCCGTCCGAACAACCGAAGATCAGACGCGACAAGCAGCCGTACGCCCCGCGGCGTGGTTGCCGTGTGCAACCGTTCCTCGTCCGCCGCCGGCACCCACGCCGGTACACCGTCAACTTCAACCTCGACGAACTCGTGCGCGACCTCGCCCCACACGGTCCGCGCATCGCCTGCCGACAGACCCGACCACCACGCGAAGACCTTCGGCGTCGTCGGGCCGAAGGCGTGTACGTGTCGTCGGCACAACTCGGCCCGCGCATCCCGTACGTCGAGCACCGGCCGCAGCACCTCGCGTGCCCAGAGCGACGTGGTGTCCCATCGCAGCGCGATCCGACCGCTGGCGCATGCTTCCCGCAAGCCGTGTACGCCCGCGCCGCGCCGCTCCTCGCCATCGAGGACCGCACAAACCTGCTCGGCGAGGTTCTCGATCCTTCGTGCCGCAGCCTGATCGAGCGGCATCCGGCCGAGCGTGAACACGCCGAAGTCGCGCGCCGGTAGGACGTACACCGCCGCGCGCGGGCTGTAGGTCTGCAGGAAGGCTGGGTGCTCCCAGTCGGCTGGTTGGCAACCTGACATCCGCGCGTACAAGCCGAGTAGTGCGTCTCGCGGTGCGGTGTCTTGCAAGCCGGCGTACGCCGCCTGTTCGTGTGATTCCGGTGGGAGGCGGGCGGTCAGGTGGTTGGTGCGCAGGCGGTAGGCGATTGCCTGGGCGCGGGTGACGGTTCGCATGCGTTGAACGTACGCAGGAAACACGTCATCGGGTGGCTTGATTTAGCGGAAGGCGGCGACCATGTACAGGCTGATCGCGAGGGCCAGTACGGAGAAGGCGGCCCCGACCACGGCGAGGGGTTTGCCGGCGCGGCGGCCGGTCAGGCCGACGACCGCGAGCCCGATGCCGGTCAGGGCGAAGGGGACCGCCGCGTACTGCCGGAAGCCGGTCATATCCGCCGGGACAAACGGAGCTACCACCGCTGCCAGCCCGACCAGGAGCGCCAGCGCACCGAACACCGCCGACCCAACCCGCTCCCGCGCCCCCGGCACCGCCGCCCACTGCGCATTGCTCTGCGGCCGCGCATAATCAGGCCACAAGTGCTGCGGCGCCCCGTACGCCGACTGCCCATTCTGCCCCGCCCCGTACTCGGGCCCGGAGTGAGGCGCCGAGTGCAGACCCCCGCGAGACGCCGCGTAAGGCGGCTGCGAAGGCGCAGCGTGAGGCGGCTGCGAAGGCGCCACATGAGGCGGCTGCGGAGATGCAGCGTGAGGCGGCTGCGAAGGCGCCGCATGAGGCGGCTGCGGAGATGCAGCGTGAGGCACATGCGGAGATGCAGCGTGAGGCGGCTGCGGGGGTGCCGGGTGGTTGCGATCGGGTTCTGGCTGTGTCATGCCTGCTCCACACTCGAGTCGACCAACTGCCCGTCACCACCCACGGACACCAACACCACCCAGACGCAACAACCCCCACCCCGGTTCCCACCCCCCAACCCGCAACCTGCAAACCCGCACGCCAACCCCGCCCACAACCCATCCCCCACCGCAGAACCGCACGCACCCGCGGTCCCCCACGACCGCTCCGCGCACAGCTCCCACCGCGGGTCCGCGAGCAACTCGCGGTCCCGCACGACAGCTCCGCGCACAACCCATCCCCACCGCAGAACCGCGCGCAACCCGTCCACCAGGTCCGCCTGCAACCCGCCGTCCCGCACGACAGCTCCGCGCACAACCCGTTCCCACCGCAGAACCGCGTGCCACCCGTCAACCACAGGTGCGCATGCAACCCGCCGTCCCGCACGACAGCTCCGCGCACAACCCATCCCCACCGCAGAACCGCGTGCCACCCGCCAACCACAGGTGCGATGCAACCCGCCGTCCCGCGCGACAGCTTCGCGCACAACCCGTTCCCACCGCAGATCCGCATGCACCCTCGGTCCCGCACGACGGTTCCGCGCACGACCCGTCTCCACCGCAACCGCGCGTGCAACCTGTCCAGCGCAGGTCCGCGTAGGACTCGCGGATTCGTACGGGGGTTCTGTTGCCGGGCGGCGGGGTCAGGCGGTTGCTGCGGTGATTGTTAGTGCGGTGCTGGTGTCTCGTCTGAGGGCGTCCAGGACTTCCAGTTCGCGGTCGAGCTCTCGGCGTCTTTCTTCCAGGCGGTGGACTTGTTGGGCGAGCAGCAGTTCCAGTTCGCCGGTGCGCTCCTCGGGTGGGGCTTCGAGGCATGGGAGGAGTTCTCCGATGGTCACGCTACCCAGGCCGGCCGCCAGCAGGTGCTGGATCATCACGACGCGCTCGATCATCGTCGGGTCGAAGTCTCGCCAGCCACCAGCCGTACGCCCGGAGCGGATCAGACCCTGTTCCTCGTAGTACCGCAACGACCGGGTACTGACGCCGCTCGCCTCCGCGAGTTCACCAATGCGCATGCTTCCTCCCGGGCCCAAGTGTTGCACCTGACACCAATGTGAAGTTGCACGCTGAGGGGGTCGAGCTGCCCGCTCGAACGATCCTGAAAGGACGAGCATGCACTGGCTCTACCTCACCGTCGCCGTCTTCTTCGAGATCGCGGTGGCGATCTCGGCGGGAAAGGCGAACGGCTTCACCCATCGCGGCTGGACGATCACGACTCTTGTCACGGGCGCGCTCGGTACGTACGCGCTGAGCCGCGCCCTCCTGACCTTCCCGATCGGCACCGGGTACGCCCTGTGGACCTCACTGGCCGGCGTGGGGATCACGCTCCTCGGCGCCCTCGTCTTCCACCAGCAACTCACCTGGCGCAAGGCCGTGGGCATCGCCCTCGTCATCACCGGCGTCGTCGGCCTCCAACTCACCAGCTGACCCACCCCGAAGGACCCACCCATGACCACAAACCCCTCCCCCACCAACCACTCCACCAACACACCCACCAACCCCACCGCCAGCCCCGCCGCCAACACCACCGCCATCCGCTCCGGCAGCGCAGCCGCCAATCACTCCAGCAGCGCAGCCGCCAACCAGCCGAGCGGCATACCCACCGGCAGCACTTCCTCGGGTAGCAGACGCGCTAACCGCTCCGCCAGCACGCCCGCTGACAACCCCGCAAGCGCATCCGCTCACCAATCCGCCGACCCCGCTGCCAGTACATCCGCTGGCCGATCCGCCAACCCCGCCGTCATCCAGTCGGCCGGTCCATCCGCTGAACACTCTGTCGGCAAGAGCGGTGGGGGTCGTGCTCAAGGGTGGCCGATGCTGCTGCTGGCGGGTGGGTTCGAGATCGGGTACGCGTTGTCGGTTGGCGGCAGCCATGCCTTCACTGTCTGGCAATGGTCGGTCACCGCGGGGCTGTTCTTCCTGCTCACCCTCTGGGCGCTGAGTCTCGCCCTTCGGACCATCGACGTGGGCCTCGGGTACGCGGTCTGGGCAGGCACCGGCGCCGCCGGCACCGCCCTCCTCGGCCCAGTCTTCTTCCCCGAGACCCTCACCCTCACCAAGGCCCTCTGGCTGACCGTCATCATCACCGGCGTCATCACCCTAAAACTCGCCGATCGCCCCACCACAACAACACCCCGCTGACCGCCCACCGCAGCACCCGCCGCAGCACCCGCCGACCACCCACAGCACAGCCCACAGCCGACCACAGCCGACAGCAGCTCACAGCAACACCCCGCGACCGCCCACACACAGCCCGCAGCCCGCAGCTTCGCCTGGTCGCAGCCCGCAGCCCGCGGCTTCGCAGACCGCAGACCGCGGCCTCGCTGGTCGCGACGTGCGCCGGGAGCCCGGAGACACAGCACCCTGTCGGCCGCCCCGCCGATGCGCACTCCGACCAGCTGACGTCACACCAGGCGAAATCCGCAGCTGAGCATCCGGCCATGCTTGCGGCCATTTCGGTCGTTAACCTCGCGAGTTGTGCGTTCCCCATTCGCATGCGGCAGGTGAAGGGGCGATTTCAGTGGTTAACCCGCTCCCGTGACTGATGTGTGGGTCCGCCGGGGGCTGCCCGATTCGGGGCGGGTTATGCGGGGGCGAGTGGCTGGGCTGTGTGGTGGGTGGTGGGCGGATCGACAGGAGGTGTGGGTTGGTGGGTAGTGCACTTGAGCGTGGAGGGGCCGGGGTGTACGGCGTCTCGGGGGTGCACTACCTGTCGAACTGCCGACAGTTCGATGCGAGCGCGGCCGACCGGTGTCGCGGTTGCAGGTTGGTGCATCGAACTGAGGTACCGCGGGCGGCTGCCGGAGCGCGGACGGCCGGCGGGGACCGCGGGCGGCCGCCGGACTGCGGACACCTGGCGGGGACCGCGGGCGGCTGCCGGACTGCGGACACCTGGCGGGGACCGCGGGCGGCTTCCCGACCGTGGGCACCTGGTGGGGACCGCGGACGGCTGCACCGGCTGTCCGCGGTCCTAGCGAAGTCAGTCCTTGATGCCGGATTGGGTTACGCCTTGGATCAGGTAGCGCTGGAGGAAGGCGAAGATCAGGACCAGTGGGAGGATCGAGACCGCGACCGCCATGAAGAGTTCATGGATGTTGATGGTCTGGGCCGTGATGAACGTGGACATCGCCACCTGGATGGTCCACGAGGACGAGTCCTGGCCGATCACCAGCGGCCAGAGGAACGAGTTCCAGTTGCCGATGAAGGTGATCGCGGCCAGTGCGGCGAAGAACGGCAGCGAGTTGGGTACGACGATGCGCCAGAACACCCCGAAGTACCCGGCCCCATCCACCCGCGCCGCCTCCTCCAACTCACGAGGGAACCCGAGGAAGTACTGCCGGAACAAGAACGCCGCGAACCCACTGAACAGCGTCGGGATGATCAGCCCTCGCAGCGACGACACCCAGCCGAGCGACGACACCACGATGAACGAAGGGATGAACGTGACCGCCCCCGGAATCATCAGTGTCGCCACGATCGCATAGAAGATCTTGTCCGCATGCTTGTACGGAATGCGCGCCAGCCCATACCCGGCCATCGATGCCAGCAGCAACTGTCCGGCCGTACCGAGAATGCCCACGACCGCGGAGTTGTACAAAGCCCGCGCCATCGGTACCTGGGTGTCACTGAACAGTTCCTTGATGTTCCCCCACTGCAAATGCGACGGGAACAACGTCCACGACGGCGCCGTGATGTCCCCCTCGGTGGACAACGCGTTGCGCAGGATCAGGTAGAACGGCAGCAGGAACAGCACCACCGCGACGAACAGCGCGATCCAGCGCAGCACCATGCCGACCCGGCCGAGCGGGCTGCGGCTGAACCCGATCGGCTGCGGGGTTCCGGTCGTACGCTCAGAGGCCGCCATCAGTCGCCCGCCTTTCCGAAGCCGAAAAGCCGGCTCTGCAGCAGTGTCACGATCATGATGATCGCCGCCAGGATCAGCGCGCCGGCCGAACCGTGGCCGAGGTCCTGGATCTGGCCGAGCGAGATCCCGTACAGGTAGACCAGCGGCGGCCGCGCGTAGTTGACGTTGCCGATCAGGTTGTAGAACTCGTCGAACGCCTGGTACGCCGCGATCAGGTTCAGGATCAGGACGGCGACCGAGGTCGCGCGCAGTTGCGGCAGCGTGATGTACCGGAAGACCTGCCACCCGGGCTTCGCACCGTCCACGTACGCGGCTTCGTACAACGTCGGCGAAATCCGCTGCAGGCCCGCGATGAACAGGATCATGTAGAAGCCGAGCTGCAGCCACAACCGGACAGTGATCAGCGGAATCCAGTACCACGGTGGGCTGACCGTCGACAGCCAGGCGATGTTGTCGATGCCGAACCAGCCGAGCACGGTGTTCGCGAGGCCGAACCGGACGCCGTTGAAGATCGACAGCTTCCAGATCAGCGACGCGACCACGTACGAGCAGGCGGTCGGCAGGAAGAACACCGACCGGAAGAACGCCCGCGCGATCTTCACCTGGTTGACCAGCAACGCCAGCAGCAGCGACAGCGCGAACGTCAGCGGCACGATGAACACCGCGAAGATCGTGAACGTCCCCAGGCTGGAGAGGAAGTTCTGGTCGGTGAGCATGTCGACGTAGTTCTTCAGCCCGACGAACTTCGACGGCGTCACCGTGTTGTACGCCTCGAAGAAACTGAGGACCAGGCTCCAGATGATCGGCAGGTACGAGAAGACCAGCAGACCGATCACGAACGGGCCGACGAACACCCAGAACCACAACGCGTTCCCGGCGATCCCCTGCTTGCGGCGCCGCGAACCCCGCCGCGTACCGGTTTCAGCGGATTCGGTACGGTTTTTGGCCGGTGCGCTCATCCGAACAACCGCGACAGCTCGGCGTTGACGGTCTTCTCGGCGTTGGCGATCTCGGCGGCGGGGTCGGCTCCCTTCTTGATGATGTTCGTCAGCATGTCGTTGTACGCGGTGTTCATCTTCGGCGTCCAAGCGGGGTCGTCGGTGTGCCCGTAGTCGGCGGTCAGCTTGACCGTATCGGCCGCGACCCCGCTCTGCAGCTTCGACGCCTTGGCCGCGAGGCTCTTCCGCGGCGGGATGTGGAAGCCGTAGTTCAGCGCCCAGTCCTCCTGGAAGTCCTGCTTGTCGAGCCACAGCCACTTGACGAACTTCTTCGCCGCGTCGACGTTCGGGCTCTTGGCCGAAACGAACTGGGTCCAGCCGCCGGAGTACACGGCCGGTTTGCCTTGCGCGTCAAGCTTCGGGAACGGGATCACTCCCAGATCATCGCCCAACGCCTTCTGCATTCCCGGGACCGCCCACATACCGATCCACTGCATCGCGACCAGGCCCTGGTTCAGCGCGCTCGGATCGGTCCAGTCGGTCGGCGAGCCGAGCAGGATGCTCTTGTCCGCGTACAGCTGGTGCAGCTTGCCGAACGCCTGCGCCGCGCGCGGGTTGCCGAACCCCGGCTTGTGGTCCGCCGTGAGCCGGTCCCCGCCGGACGACCAGAGCGCCGGTCCACCCAGCGCCAGGCCGCCGTCGTTGCCGACGAAGATGCCCTTCACCTTGTTGGTGGTGAGCTCCTTGGCCGCGGCGATCAGGTCGTCGATGGTCTCCGGCGGCTTGATGCCCGCCTTGTCCAGCAGCGACTTGCGGTAGTAGATGACCTGCGGGTCGACGATCATCCGGATGCCGTAGATCTTGCCGTCGACGGTGTTCGTGGCCAGGTCACCGGGCTGGAAGTCGTCCTTGACGTCGGCCATGATGTCGTCCAGCGCGACCACCTGGTTGCTCTTCACCATGCCGATGTTCAGCTGGCTCTCGAAGACGTCCGGACCTTTGCTGGACAGCAGTCCGGAGGAGAGTTTGGCGCCGTAGTCGCCGGGCGTCCACTGCACCGTGACGTTCGCATCCGTGTACGCCTTGGCGTACTTGAGCGCCGCCTGCTGCGTACCGGTCTCACCGTACTGGTGGTACCACTGCGACAGGTTGACCTTGTCGCCACCACCGCCACCGCCGGACGACGGGCGGCCGGTGTTGCCGCCGCAGGCCGCGGTGAAGGCGGCCAGCGCGGCGAGTCCGCCGGTCCGCTTGAGCAGGTCGCGCCGGGTGAGTCCGGCGTTCGGAACATGAGCAGGCATGAATTCCACCTTCCCGAGAGGGAACGTCGCAGGGGTACGACGCACGGTTCCGAGGTACTTAACGGCGTTAAGCATCTCCGAGAGTTGGCACCAGGTACTGCAGGTCAATCGTTGTAGAAGTGCCAGCACAATGGCGCAAAAGCGCGCCCGGCGCAAGACCGGGCGCGCTGTTCTTTGTTCGAATGTGTGGAATTTGCTTGAGTTGGTATCGGCCCGTGATCAGCCGAAGATCTCCCCCGCGGCCGCCTTCCGGACAAGTGCGGCGGGCGGCTCGAAGCGCGTCCCGTACGCCGCGGCCAGCTCGCGTGCCCGGTCGGCGAAGGCGGCCGGGCCGTACGCGTTCACGTACTGCAACGCGCCACCGTGCAGCGGCGGGAAGCCGATGCCGAAGATCGAACCGATGTTCGCGTCGGGTACGGACCGCAGCACGCCCTCGTCCAGGCACTTCACGGTCTCCAGCGCCATCGCGAACAGGAACCGCTCCTGCAGGTCCAAGAGCGGAATCGCCGCGGAATCCGCACCGCCGGCCGCACCGGCCGCAGCCTGCTCGCTCCGGCCGAAGTGCTCCCACAAGCCGGGCCACAACCGCTTCGGACCGTCGGCCGGGTAGTCGTAGAACCCCGCCCCGGCCGCCTTCCCGCGCCGGTCGAACTCGTTGACGAGACGGTCCGTGACCGCCATCCCCGGATGATCGTCGAAGGCCCCCGCGCTGTCCCCGGCCGCCCGGGCCGCGTCGCGGATCTTCTGCGGCAGCGTCAGCGTGACCTCGTCCAGCATCGCCAGCGGCGGCGCCGGGAACCCGGCCTGAGTCGCCGCCCGCTCGATCATGACCGGGTCGACACCCTCCGCAACCATCGCGGCGCCTTCCATCACCAGCGTGCCGAACACCCGCGAGGTGAAGAACCCACGGCTGTCGTTCACCACGATCGGCGTCTTCCGGATCTGGCGTACGACGTCGTACGCCTGCGCGATCGCCCGGTCGGACGTCTTCGCGCCGACGATCAGCTCGACCAGCGGCATCCGGTCCACCGGCGAGAAGAAGTGCATGCCGACGAAGTCGTCCGGCCGGTCGATCCCGTCCGCGAGCGAGCTGATCGGCAGCGTGGACGTGTTCGAGCAGAGCAGCGCATCCGGCTCGACCACGCCGGCGATCTCGGCGAACACCTTCTGCTTCAGCCCGGCGTCCTCGAACACCGCCTCGATCACCAGATCGCAGCCGGCCAGCTCGTTCGGATCTCCGGTCGGCGTGATCCGGCTGAGAAAGGTTTCCACATCAGCGGCCGTCGTACGCCCCTTGGCGACCTGCTTCGCCAGCAGCTTCTCGGAGTACTCCTTACCGCGCGCCGCCGCCTCGAGCGAGACATCTTTGAGCACTACCTCGATGCCGGCCTTCGCGCAGACGTACGCGATCCCCGCACCCATCATCCCGGCGCCGAGCACGCCGACCTTGCGCGCACGATAGGCGGGTACGCCATCGGGCCGCGATCCGCCCGCGTTGATCGACTGCAGGTCGAAGAAGAACGCCTGGATCATGTTCTTCGCGATCTGGCCGGTGGCGACCGAGACGAAATACCGGGACTCGATCCGGGATGCGGTCTCGAAATCGACCTGGCTGCCCTCGACCGCGGCGCTCATGATCGCGCGCGGCGCCGGGTAAGGGGCGCCCTTGAGCTGCTTGCGCAGGTTCGCCGGGAACGCGGGCAGGAAGGCGGCCAGCTTCGGCGAGGATGGCGTCCCGCCGGGGATCTTGTAGCCGTCGCGGTCCCACGGCTGCTTGGCGTCGCCGCTGTACGTCGTGATCCACCGGCGCGCCGCATCCAGCAGCTCGGCCGCCGGTACCACCTCGTCGACGATCCCGACCGACAGTGCGTGCGCCGGCTTCATCCGCTGGCCCTGCAGCAGCACCTTCATCAGTGCGTCCTGCAAGCCGAGCATCCGGACCGTACGCGTCACTCCCCCGCCGCCGGGCAGCAGACCGAGCGTCACCTCGGGTACGCCGAGCTCAATGCGGTTGTCATCGGCAACGATCCGGTGGTGACAGGCGAGCGCGATCTCGAGGCCGCCGCCCAGGGCGGAACCGTTGATCGCGGCAACGACCGGTACGCCGAGCGTTTCCAGCGTCCGCAGCTGCCGCTTGACCAGCTCGATCAGCTCGAAGACCTGGGCGGCGTCCGACGGCTGGATCCGCGAGAGCTGGCGCAGGTTCCCACCGGCGAAGAACGTCGGCTTGGCGCTGGTGATGATCACGCCCTTGAGCAGCGCCTTCTCCGCGACCAGGCGTTCCACGACCGTGCCCATCGCGGCGACGTACGCATCGTTCATCGTGTTCGCCGACGCGTCCGGGTCGTTCATCGTGAGCGTGACCACGCCCGCGTCGTTCTTCCACTCGATCATGCGGACAGCCTCTCGATGATGGTCGCGACTCCCATACCGCCGCCGACGCACAGGGTCGCCAGGCCGTAGCGCAGTTCGCGGCGCTCCAACTCGTCCAGCAGGGTTCCGATCAGCATCGCGCCGGTCGCACCGAGCGGGTGGCCGAGCGCGATCGCGCCGCCGTTCACGTTCACCTTCTCGTGCGGTACGCCGAGGTCCTTCATGAAATGCATGACCGCCGCCGCGAACGCCTCGTTCATCTCGAACAGGTCGATGTCCGCGACGTCCAGGCCGGCGCGGGCCAGCGCCTTGCGGGCGGCCGGTGCCGGGCCGGTGAGCATGATCGTCGGGTCCGCGCCGCTGACGCCGGTCGCGACCACGCGGCCGCGCGGCGCCTGGCCGAGCGCCTCGCCGGCCTTCTCGTTGCCGATCGCAACCAGTGCGGCTCCGTCGACGATGCCGGACGAGTTGCCGGCGTGGTGTACGTGGTCGATGCGCTCGACGGTCAGGTACTTCTCCAAGGCGACCGAGTCGAAGCCGCCGTGCTCACCGATCGCGGCGAACGACAACGGCAAACCGGCCAGCGTCTCGACCGAAGTACCCGGGCGGACCAGCTGGTCGTGGTCGAGGATCCGCAGGCCGTTGCGATCCACGACCGGTACGACGGAGCGCGCGAAATAGCCGTTCGCCCAGGCCTTGGCGGCGCGGGCGTGGGACTCGGCCGCGTACGCGTCGACGTCTGTGCGGGAGAAACCGTCCAGGGTGGCGATCAGGTCCGCGCTGATGCCCTGCGGGATGAAGCCGGTCTCCAGCGCGGTCTCCGGGTCCATCGCCCAGGCCCCGCCGTCGGATCCCATCTTCACCCTCGACATCGACTCGACGCCGCCGGCCAGGATGAAGTCCTCCCAGCCGGACCGGACCCGCTGCGCCGCCTGGTTGACCGCCTCCAGGCCGGACGCGCAGAACCGGTTCAGCTGCACGCCGCCGGTGGTCTCCGGATAGCCGGCCATCAGGACCGCGGTGCGCGCGATGTCCATGCCCTGGTCGCCGATCGGGGTGACCACGCCGAGCACGACGTCGTCGATCGCGGCCGGATCAAGCTCAGGATGCCGGGTCCGCAGCTCCTGCAACAGCCCGGTGATCAGCTGAATCGGCTTGACCTCATGCAGCGCGCCGGCCGGTTTCCCTTTCCCGCGCGGCGTCCGGATCGCGTCGTACAGAAACGCTTCACTGGTCATGGGATTGATTGTGACAGTGGTGCTGTCATGATAGTCAAGTACCGGTCGTTATGATCTCCGCCATGTCGGATGCTCCGGGGGACGCGACGCTGACGGTGGACGAGTTGTCGGCGCGGGTCGGGATGACCGTGCGGACGTTGCGGTTCTACGCCGGGCGCGGGCTGATCCCGCCGCCGATCCGGCGCGGCCGGGTCGGGTACTACGGCCCGGAGCACATCGCCCGGCTCGACCTGGTCCGCGAGCTGCAGGCGCACGGCTTCACCCTGCAGGCGATCGAGGGGTACCTGGAACGCATCCCCACCGACGCCACCCCGCAGGACATCGCGCTGCACCGTACGCTGCTCACGCCCTGGATGCGCGATCTCCCCGAAACGCTGGACCGGGGGGCGCTGGTACGGCGTACCGGCCGCGACCTGACCGACGACGACATCGAGATGCTGGTCGCGCTCGGCGTGGTCGAACCGACGCCCGACGAGGACGTGTTCCAGGTCGCGACCGCACACCTGAGCCTCGGCGTCGAACTGCTCGACCTGGACCTCCCGGTCGAAGCCGTCCAGGACGCCGGCCGCATCTTCACCGAACACGGCCGCGCGATCGCCGAAGAACTCACCGAGGTCTTCCGCACCAAGGTCTGGCCGCACTACCGCGACTCCGGCGGCCCACCCGAACACATCCAGCAGCTGGTCCAGCGCTTCAAACCCGTCACCATCCAGGGCCTGGTCCTCGCCTACGAACGAGCCGTCGGCGAAACCCAACGCGACACCATCCGCCGCACCAAGAACAAACCTCGCTGACCATCGGCAGCTCGACAGTACGTATACCTCCACCACCCGAGCCCTTCAGGCGGGCGTCCCGCCCACCCAGCCGCACAGTGGGCATATACGTACTGTCGAGCTGCCGTCAGATCCCCATCGACCGGCCGACGATTTCTTTCATGATTTCGGTGGTGCCGCCGTAGATGGTTTGGATTCGGGT
The DNA here is from genome assembly GCF_039531045.1 of Kribbella hippodromi. Lineage (NCBI taxonomy): Bacteria > Bacillati > Actinomycetota > Actinomycetes > Propionibacteriales > Kribbellaceae > Kribbella > Kribbella hippodromi. The sequence goes on from NZ_BAAAPH010000010.1 coordinate 71,509, forward strand.
GTCGAGGTAGGCCTTGGCGATCGGGTACTCGGTCATGAAGCCGTAGCCGCCGTGGAGCTGGAGGCAGCGGTCGACGACCTTCTGCTGCAGTTCGGTGGTCCACCATTTCGCCATCGCGGCTTCGGCGACGGTGAGGGTGCCGGCGTTCAGTTCCTGGATGCAGCGGTCGACAAAGACGCGGGCGATCTGGATCTCGGTGGCGAGTTCGGCGAGGACGAACCGGCTGTTCTGGAAGGACCCGATCGGCCGTCCGAACGCCTTGCGGTCCTTCACGTACGCAAGCGTGTCGGCGAGCACGTTCTCGCAGGCAGCGGCCGCGACCACCGCGATGGTCAGGCGCTCCTGCGGCAACTTCTCCATCAGGTAGACGAAGCCCTTGCCCTCTTCGCCCAGCAGGTTCGCCACCGGCACCCGGACGTTGTCGAAGAACAGTTCGGCGGTGTCCTGCGCCTTCAGCCCGATCTTGTCCAGGTTCCGGCCGCGTACGAAGCCGGGCATGCCGCGCTCGACCACGATCAGCGAGATCCCCTGCGCGCCGGCGTCCGGATCGGTCTTGGCGACCACGACGACCAGATCGGCGAGGATTCCGTTCGAGATGAACGTCTTCTGCCCGTTCAGTACGTAATGGTCGCCGTCTCGCCGCGCGGTGGTCTGGATGCCCTGGAGGTCACTGCCCGCGCCGGGCTCGGTCATCGCGATCGCGGTGATCGTCTCCCCCGAACAGAACGCCGGCAGCCAGCGCGCCTTCTGCTCGTCGGTCGCGTAGTCCAGCAGGTACGCCGAGTTGATGTCGGTGTGGATCGTGAAGCCGACCCCACTCGCGCGGACCCGGGTCAGCTCCTCGATCAGTACCGTGTTGAACCGGAAGTCACGCGCGCCACCACCGCCGTACGCCTCCGGCATCATGAAACCGAGCAGGCCCGCGGCGCCGGCCGCCGTCCACAGCTCGCGCGGGACGATGCCGGCTTCCTCCCAGCCGTCGTGATGCGGGACGATCTCCTTCTCGCAGAACGCGCGGACGGACTCCCGGAAGGCGTCGTGATCGGCGTCGAAGAGCTGACGTTCCACGGGCGGATTCCTTTCAGTTCTGGACGGCTGCGCCGGACTCCAGCAGGGCGTCGAGGTCGGTGATTCCCCAGTCGGCCAAGGCCTCCCGGGTGTGCTCGCCCGGTCGCGCCGGCGGCCGGTCCAGGCTCGTCGGCGTACGGTCGAACCGCGGCGCGGGCGCGGCCTGCCGGACGCCGTGATGCTCCACAAAGGTGCCGCGGGCAACGAGATGTGGATGCTCGGCGGCAAGTGGAAGCACCGGTGCGACACAGGCGTCGGAGCCGTCGAAAAGGGCGGTCCACTCGGCCTGCGTACGCTGCCGGAACGTCTCGGTCAACGTCTTCCGCAGCTCCGGCCAGCGCGCCGGGTCGTTGCGATCGGGCAAGTCGATTCCGAGCTTCTCCACCAGCTCGGCGTAGAACTGCGGCTCGAGCGCGCCGACCGCGACATGCTTGCCGTCGGCCGTTTCGTACACGTCGTAGAACGGCGCGCCCGTGTCCAGCAAGTTCATCCCGCGCTCCTGGCGCCACGAACCGGCCGCGAGCGCGCCGAGCAGCATCGTGGTCAAGTGCGCTGAGCCATCCACGATCGCCGCATCCACGACCTGTCCGCGCCCGCTGCGTTGCGCCTCGTGCAGCGCGGCCAGTACGCCGATGACCAGGTAGAGCGATCCGCCCGCGAAATCGCCGAGCAGGTTCGCCGGTACTTGCGGTGGGCCGCCCGCGCGACCGATCAGATGCAGCGCGCCGGAGATCGCGAGGTAGTCGATGTCGTGCCCGGCCGATTGCGCGAGTGGGCCGTCCTGGCCCCAGCCGGTCATCCGCCCGTAGATCAGGCGCGGGTTCACCGCGTGACAGTCCTCCGGACCCAGGCCGAGCCGCTCCGCGACGCCCGGCCGGAAGCCCTCGACGAGCACGTCGGCCTGTGCGACCAAGCGGCGTACGACGTCCACCGCCGCCGGCTGTTTCAGGTCCAGCGCGACGCTCCGGCGGCCGCGGTTCAGCAGATCCAGCTCGTGCGGACCGAGCGAGATGTTGCCGCCGGGCCGGTCGATCCGCAGCACCTCGGCACCGAGCTCGGCCAGCATCATGCAGGCGAACGGCGCCGGACCGATCCCGGCCAGCTCGACCACCTTCACGCCCTCGAGTGGACCCATGGCGGCTATTGTGACAGTCCTACTGTCACAGTCGTCAAGTGAGCCTGCGGACGCCGGCCAGCGCGGTCAGCGGGACGAGCACCATCAGGGTCAGCACGATCGCCAGGGCGATCGACCATCCCTTTTGGTCGCTTTCGAGGTGGCCGAGGTGGAAGAACAGGTGCGGTCCGGCGTACGCGAGGAACGCGATCAGCGCCACCGCGGTCAGGTACCGGTCCAGGCGGATCGCCGCAGCCAGCAGGACGATGCCCAGGCCGAGGCTCGCGCCACCGAAGTCGCGGAACAGGTGTTCGCTGTACGGCGGTGTCCAGTCGACCGTCGGTACGTGGTCGTAGAACGTCCGCGGCACGATCGTCAGCCAGAGGCCGAGGACCAGTTCGAGTACGCCGAAGATCACCAGGACGGCTCGCGTGTACGCCCTCATCGGAGGTACTCCTCGAACGTGATGCGGCCGTACGCCGGGCCTTCGACCGTCGCGTTGCCGGCCGCGTACGCGCGGAAGATGCGGCCTGGTAGGCGGAGTGGGACCACTGGTCGGCGGACTTCCCGGGCTTGTTTCCAGAGTCGGGCGAAGTCGGGTACGGCGCGGCGCTCGGGGCCGCCGATGTCCGCGACGCGGCCGTTTGCCGGCGGGGCGTCGACGAGCTCGGCGAGGCGGACCGCTACGTCCTCGACGGCGATCGGCTGCAGCTGAACGGCCGGGGCGAGCACGATCGGCAGGAAGCGCTGCACGGTCAGCACTTTGTCGAGCAGGTCGTGGAACTGGGTTGCGCGCAGGATGGTGTACGGGACTCCGGACTCGGCGACCAGGCGCTCGGACTCGAGTTTGGCGCGGTAGTAGCCGAGCGGAACCTGGTCGATGCCGGCGATCGACATCAAGATGAGATGGCGTACGCGGGGCGCCGCCGCGAGCAGGTTCTTTGTTTGCTGGATGTCCTTGGCGCCTTGGCTGGTCGCGAGGTGGACGATCACCTCCACACCCTCCACCGCCGCCACCACCCCAGCACCGGTGCTGAGATCCGCGACGAGGTGATCAGGTCCGGGGTTGCGGCTGAGGATGCGGAGCTGGTGGCCGGTGGTCTGGAGTTTGGTGACGGTGGGCCGGCCGAGGGTGCCGGTGCCGCCGGTGACGAGGATGGAGGTCATCTGGTGTCCTTTCGGTTCAGGAGCTCAGATCCGGTAGCCCTCCGATCTGTGACAGCTGCGCCGCGGCGAAGGTGAGTTTGTCCGGGTTCATCGCGAGCCGCAGGCCGGTGATCTGCTCGTCCTCGATGCTGATGAAGCAGATCGCGACAACCCCGTCGGCGCCGGCGGCAACCAGTACCGGCTCGCCGTTGGCCTCCGCAAAGTACGGCTCGATCCCGGCGCCGAACCGCTCCAGCACACCGATCAAGTACCGCGCGACCCGCTCCCGCCCGAAGACCGGGTTCCGCGCCGCGATCACCTTCCCACCACCATCAGCCCGCGACACCACGTCCGCCGCCAGCAGCTCCTCCAACCGCTCGACCTCCCCCAACCGAGCAGCCGCCAAAAACCCCTCCACCAACTTCCGCCACCGAACACGATCGACCACCCGCCGCCCCGCGCCTCCCGCCCGCTCCGCCGGCCGCCGACCCTCCCCCAACCCTCGCACGACCGCCTGCCCCGCCTGCTCGGACGACTGCCCCGCCACCCCCTCCAGGTGTTCAGCTGTCAGGCGCTTCCTCGCTCGTGACACCAGCTGTCGTGCGTTCGCCTCCGACGTACCGATCAGCTCCGCGACCTCGCGGTGCCCGTACTCGAACGCCTCCCGCAGCACGTACGCCGCCCGCTCAGCCGGCGTCAGCCTCTCCAGCAGCACCAACAACGCGAACGACACAGACTCCCGCTCCGCCACGATTTCCAACGGCCCGAGCGCATCGAACTCCACCCGCCCGGTCAGCACCGGCTCCGGCAGCCACTCCCCCACATAAACCTCACGCCGAGCCCGCGCAGACGTCAGCCGCTTGATCGAAAGATTCGTCACCACCCTGGCCAGGTACGCCCCCGGGTCCCGCACCGCCCCCCGATCAACCTCCGCCCACCGAACCCAAGCGTCCTGCAAAACCTCCTCAGCCTCCGAGGCAGCCCCAGTCATCCGATAAGCAATCCCGAACAACCGCCCCCGCACCCGCTCGAACTCATCCACAGCCCCAGTCTCACCCAGCCGGTCTACGAACCGGCGTCCGGCTCCGCCGCGAGGATGGCCGCGGCTGAACCGGTGATCTCAGCCTTCAGATCCGCGAACACCGCATTCACCGCCTCGCGATAGTCCGGGCAGGTCGCCTCCAGCCAAGCGAGCGTGGCCTCCTCGTCACCGGCCTCCATCAGCTCCTCGAACTCGGCCACCGACGCGTCGGACAGGGTCGACATCAGCAGTTCGCCGACGCGGAGCTCCAGGGTGGAGTACATGTGCTCCAGCAGCGCCTTCTTGCTTTCCGGGTCGAGCGCGCCGAGCCCGAGCTCAGCTAGCAGGTTCGTGTCCAGTTTCAGCATCCGCGGCCTCCCGAGCGAGCTCTACTGCCTCGCAGTGTCGGAGCCGGGCCGCACGCCGACAAGCGTCGTCATGGATGCGCGCGCGGAAGCATGAGATTGATTGCGATCCGCCGGTACGGTGGGCGAACCTCGCGACATGAAGCCATTCTGGGCGCTGCAAATCATCTCCCACCAGGGGTCGATGACACGTCAGTCGCTGTCCAACCAGTTGCTGCTTCTCAAGGCATTGGCGAATCTGCCTCGAGGAGTCGCGCTGACCTGGCGGCTGGAAGCTGTACCGCACGACAAGCCGTCGTCGGTGGGTGCGCGGATGTCGTTGATCTGCTCGGCTCCGGACGACCTGGAGCTGCCGCCGGCTTCGCTGCTCGAGCTGGAGAACATCGCGAGTGTAGCGCTCGCGGCCGGGTACAGCCTGTCGCGGGATCGGCATCCCGCCGCCGCGACCCAGCGCTCGCGCCGGTTCCTCGTACCCGATGCCACCGCCCTCCCGGTCAAACCGGACTGGGCAGTGCTCGTCGACCTGGTACGCCACCGCGGCACGCCCATCGCCATCGACATCACCTGCACGGCCACCGGCCGCCCGGCGGAGAGCATCGCGACCAGGCCGGCGCAGCTGGGAGATCTCTCGGGGTACGACTTCGACCCCGGACTGCCCTTCCTGGCCAGCCTGCACAGCGGCGACGACAGCGTCGGGCTCAGCCTCGAACTGTCGGTGGCCGCGAGGCATCTGGTCGAGCCTGGGCTGCTGCACCTGATCGGTCACAGCGTGCTCGGTCTGCCGGTACGCATCTGTACCAGCCGGGAGGTCGCGCGCGCCATGCCTCCGGTGTACTCGCCCGAGATGGCACTCCGCGCCTGGCACGCACCCTACGGCCCGTTGCAGGGCAGGGGGATGCAGAGCGGCCCGACGACGATCCCGGCCGCGCACGACCTGTCCGACGTGGACGGCGTGACCCTCGGCACGACCAGCGTCCAAGGACCCGACTGGGACCGCGCGTCCGCTGTACGCATCTCCGAGGAGGAACGCCTCCGGCACCTGTACATCGTCGGCAAGACCGGCTCCGGCAAGACGAACCTGATGAAGCTGATCGCCGAGCAGGACATCAGGAGCGGGTACGGCGTGGCCGTGATCACCCCGCACGGAGACCTGATCGATCACCTGCTCGACACCGTCGGCGACCGGGCCGACGACGTCACGCTGCTGGACTTCGGTGATCCGGAGGCGGTACCGCTGCTCAACCCGTTGACACTCGACACCGAAGGACAGACAGAGTACGTCGAGAGCACCGCGCGCGTCGTCGATCTGTTCGCCAAGCGCACCTTCAACCAGTTCGCCGGGCCGGTGTTCGCGGACTCGGTCCGCCTGGCGCTCGAGACCACGGCGGCCCTTGTACCCAAGACCGGCGCGTATCCCACCCTTGCGGCGGCGATCGAGATCGTGAAGAGCGACAAGCTCCAGCGCTGGGCACGCACGGAGGTCATGAAGGTGCGGCCGGACCTGGGCGAGGAGTGGGAGCGGCTGTTCAACATGCGCGGGTCGGAGCTGGCCGAGACCTCGCGCTGGGTGACCGCGAAGTTCAACGACCTCGGTCCGCATTCGGCGCTGCGCGCGATCACCACCCAGCTGGCGGACAGCCCGCTGTCCATCCGCGACATCTACCGGAAGAACAAGATCCTTCTGGTACGGCTGCCCGACACGCACATGCCCGCGGCCACCGCGTCGGTACTCGGGGCGCTGATCTTCGACCGGCTGTTCCAGGAAGCGCAATTGAGCGGGCATGACGCGCGGCGCCCGTTCTACGTACACGTCGACGAGTTCCAGCGGTTCGTGACGACCGATCTCGAGGAACTGGTGGCGGAGGCACGCAAGTTCCGGCTCGGTCTCACCATCGCGCACCAGAACCTCCGCCAGCTGGAGGCGTTCTCGCTGTACGAGGGCGCGACGAGTCCGCGCCTCGCGGACGCGATCTTTTCGAACGTCGGCACGCTGATCGCCATGAAGACGGCCGGCCGGGACGTCGCCCGGTTCGCCGAAGAGCTCTCGCTGCGTGAGTCCGATGTCCGTAGCCTCGGCCGCGGCCACGCGTTCGTCCGGACCGGGCACCTGGGCGAGGACCTCACCTGCTCGATCGCGATCAGGCTCGCGACCGCGACCAGTGCGCCCGCGGTCCGTACCGCGGTCCGGGACCGGATGCTGACCGACGGCGTCTGCCGGCCGCGGACCGAACAGGATCAGGGCGCCGAGGATCTCCTGGACAGCCTGCGTGACCTCGCCACCACCCGAAAGCAGATCAAGCCCGCCGCCACCGTACCGAGTGAGCTGTTCGAGGACACCGGCCGATCGACGACCAGCACTTTCGTCGACGAGTGGAAGGCCAAACGCCGCCGGACCACAAGCCCCGAACCGCCGACCACGGTTCCGGAGCCCGACCAAGCGGAAGCCGGCTGAGCATGCCCCGGCCTCGTACCCCACCACCAACAGGAGGAACCGGCAGATGTCGATGAACACGCCCGAGACCGATGCCGTCAACTATGTCGAGGCATTGTTCCGGATCGAGAACTCGGTCTGGTCCAAGTACGAGGAGATCGCCCGCGATCTCGGCATCACCAGTAACGAAATCATCGCGTTGAGTATCACGGAGCTGCACTCGCGACTCATCAATGTGAAAGAAGGACGGCTGCTGCTGTCGATCTCGGCGGACGCGCGGTTCTACACCTCGACCCTGGAGATGCATCTGGCGGAGGCTGACCCGGTCTACGCCCGGGTGCTGAACGACTTGAACGCGCTCCCCACCGGGCAGGCCGATCACGACGATCACGAATGAGCCGCGACGACGAACGTGAGGACGTCCGCCATGTCAGACGACACCGGCCCCAAGACGCCGGAGCAGGAGGCGAAGGCCCGCGGTGAAGCCGCCCTGCGCGCCCTGCGCGCGCAGAAGCGGAAGTCCCTGCTCCGGCTCGGGCGGGACGGCACCTTCGCCACCCTGAAGAGCCTGAAGAAGCGGCCCGGTCAGGTGGTGATCCCGAAGGACGCCTACAACCGCTGGGCCGGGCACCGCGACGACGTACTCGAGCTCCCGATCTACGTCCTCGACTTCGGCTGGGCGGTGCTGGTGGTGCCGACCAGCGAGGCGGCGCGCTTCATCGACGATCTCGACCTCGACCACTCCCGGCTGCGGCCGCCACGCCATGGCCGCTGACCCCGTGGACCCTGACGTCGTCGTACCGCGGTTGGTGATCGACCGGTACGCGCTGCTGACCTTGTTGCAGGACGGCGAGTTGCGGACGTCGGACGGCGTGGAGGTGCGGGCGACGCGGGAGTACGTGGTGCCGCCCAACGAGTACGCGGCGGTGTTCAAGGCCGCGCTGGATGCACGTACCGATCACGCTGGTGCTTGTGCTGGCGACCTCCACGACATCGCTGACGTCATGCTGCAGCTCTGCCCGTGCGTCGAGGGGTGGGTGCCCGCGTTGGAGCCGTCGTTCTTGTCCACGGCGTTGCCGGTGCCGGTGCGGGTCGTGCAACCGCCGGCCGACGCGCTCGGGTGGCGGGTACGGATCCGGAGCGCGATCGAACCAATCGCCGAAGCCGAGGCGGCACTCCTGGCCGGTCTCCTGCACCTCCGCCTCCCACTCCTGGCCTGTATCCCCGGCTTGTCCCAACCCACCCTCGATTTTCTCACCGACCTACCGCTCCAAGTACTGGACATCGCCCACACCTGCCTGAACCGGGACGGTTGACCGGTCACCAGGGGAAGTTCTGGAGCCAGATCGCGACGGTGTGCCACTTGAGGGCGGCGCCGGCTGACAGGGCGGTCAGAGACAGGCCTACGACGAGCTTCCGGCGGGGCCGGCGCGGCGCGGGCTGGTCGGCGTCGGGCGGCTGAACGGCGGGGTCCACACGGCGCAGGAACGCCAGCCGCAGGGTGACGCCCAAGCCCTCCTTGGCCGCGTCCATGCTCCGCTCGTCGCGTGGGTCGTCGACCTTCTTCATCGCTCCCATGCGGCACCTTCTTCCTCGCACCAGGCGTCAAACGCGCCTTTCACTTGGTACGAGGATCATCGCCACGCCAGTCAGGTGTCGATTCGCGTCATGTCCGGCCAGGCACCAGTCATGCGGGCGCCGCTACCGGTCGAGGAAGGGCTCGGCTGCGTGTTGGATGGTTGTGTAGTAGTCGGTCCAGCCTGCCGCGTCCATTATGGCGGCGTCCTTTCCGCCTTGGCCGTCGATTAGTTCGCGGAGGATGTCGGCGTGGCCGGCGTGGTGGGCGGTTTCGTCTACTACGCGGACCAGGAGCGCGCCGAAGGTCGTACGCCGCTTCTCCTCCGACCAGTGTGGGACCTCGGCCGGGTGGTCCAGTTCGAGCTCGGCGATGGAGCGGTCGCTGTGGGCGCAAGCCTCGCGGTACAAGCCCGTGAGGTACTCGGTCGACTCATCCGGCTTCGCCCACATGTCGGCGCCGTCCCAGACCGACCCGTCCGCGTCCCAGGGCAGCATCTCCGCCGGCGGGCGGCCCACGCTCGTGCCGAGATACACGTACTCGACCCCGACCAGGTGCTTCACCAGCCCGAGCAGGTTCGTCCCGGACTGCACCATCGGCCGGCGGCGGTCGTACTCGCTCAGCCCGTCGAGCTTCGCGAGCAGCAGCGCCCGCGTACCTTGGAGGTAGTCCTGCAGCACGTTCTTCACGGAGCTCCTGGGGGTACGAACGGCGCAGCGGACGCACCGTGCTCGATCAACTGCATCAACGCAGCCGTGTCAGCATGTTCTTCGATCAAATCAGCCAGTCGATCCAGCCGCTGCTCGCGCAGTGCGGTGAACGACACCGTACCGTCAGGCGCCGGCTTACCGGTCAGCGCGGCCACCTCGGTCAGGAACGCGTGCCGCGCGGCATCGTCGTCCAGCAACCCGTGCCAGATCGTGCCCCACATGTTGCCGCGCCGGCACCCGCCCGGGAACTCGTCGGCCTCACCAACGACCTCGACCACGCCGTGATGGATCTCGTACGCCGTCGGCGCCGGCCGGGCCAGGGTTTTCTCCGGCCGGAACACCGTTGTCACCGGCAACAAATCCAGCCCGGGATGATCGCCACCGGTCTCCACGCCATCCGGATCGGAGACCATTGCGCCAAGCGCTTGATACCCGCCGCAGATCCCCAGCACCGGAGCACCGCGCCGGGCGCGAGCGACCAGCGCATCGGCCAGTCCGTGCGTACGCAGCCACTCCAGATCAGACACCGTCGCCCGCGAGCCGGGCAGCACGACCAGATCCGCGTCGCGCACCTCCGCCGCACTCGTGGTGAAGAACACGCTGTTGGTCGGCTCGACCGCGAGCGCATCCAGGTCGGTGAAGTTGCTGATCCGCGGGAACCGCACCACCGCGATCGTCAGCAGGTCGGTCGGCGCGGTCCGGCGCACCGGGATGTCGAGCGCGTCCTCGGAGTCGAGCCAGAGATCGGGCAACCAGGGCAGTACGCCGTACGTCGGCCGCCCCGTAACCGTACCGAGCATGTCGATCCCGGGCTGCAGCAACGACACATCGCCACGGAACTTGTTCACGAGGAATCCGCTGATCAGCGCCTGATCCGCGGCGTCGAGCAGCGCGACGGTACCGAACATCGACGCGAACACTCCGCCACGATCGATGTCACCGACCACCACGACCGGCGCGCGGGTGTGCTGCGCGAGCCCCATGTTCACGTAGTCGGACTGCCGCAGGTTGATCTCGGCCGGACTGCCCGCGCCTTCGCTGATCACCACGTCGTACCTGGACGCGAGATCGTCGTACGCCGCGAACGCCGCCTTCGCCAACTCCGCGCGCTCGGTCAGGAACCCCCGCGCGGACAACTCGCCCCACGGCTGCCCCATCAGCACGACATGGCTGCGCCGATCGCTACCCGGTTTGAGCAGCACCGGATTCATCGCGGCCTCAGGTTCGGCACCCGCGGCCACCGCCTGGATCCACTGCGCCCGCCCGATCTCGGTACCGTCCGCGCAGACCATCGAGTTGTTCGACATGTTCTGCGCCTTGTACGGCGCCACCCGTACGCCCTGCCGCGCCAGCCACCGGCACAACCCCGTGACGACGGTCGTCTTCCCGGCATCCGACGTCGTACCGGCAATCAGCAGCGAACCCACGCAGTCATCTTAGAGATCCGTACGGGGTAGGCGCGGCGTCGGACCCTGGAAGCGGGTGGCGCCGGTCTTCGCCGACAGCGGCTTCGCGATGTTCTCCAGGGACTTGCCTTCGGCGTCCACACCGAACACCCAGGCGATGATTCCGCCGGCCAGCATGACGCCCGCGCCGACGATGTACCCGACGGTCAGCGGACCGCGCGCCGGGTTGGGGCCGGTGCCGATCAGCGACGCGAACAGGAACGGCGCGATCACGCCGCCGGTCAGCTGGGAGATCGCGAAGAAGAACGAGATCGCCTGGCCGCGCAGCTCGATCGGGAAGATCTCGCTCACCGTCAGGTACGCCGACGACGCGCCGGCCGAGGCGAAGAAGAACACCACGCACCAGAGCCCGGTCAGCGACGCGGCGTTCAGGGTGCCGGCGTTGAAGAGCAGTGCCGTGACGAACAGTACGACGGCGGACAGGGTGTACGTACCGAGAATCATCTTCCGCCGCCCGATCGTGTCGAACAGATGGCCGAGCAGCAACGGGCCGGCCAGGTTGCCGATCGCGAACGGGAAGAAGTACAGCGCGACGCTGGAGTCGTTCAGGCCGAAGTACGACTTCAGCACCAGCGCGTACGTGAAGAAGATCGCGTTGTACAGGAACGCCTGCGTGACCATCATCGAGAAGCCGAGGAACGAGCGGCTGCGGTAGTCGCGGAGCATCACCCGGGCGATCTCGCGGTACGTCACCGGTGGGTAGTCGACCAGCTCGATCGCCTCGTCGTCGCGGACCTCGCGCAGCTCGCCGCCCTGCGCGCGGACCCGCGCTTCGATGTCGTCGACGGTCCGCTCCGCCTCCTCGACCCGCCCGTGCGTCATCAGCCAGCGCGGGCTCTCCGGGATGTGCCGGCGCAAGTAGATGATGAACAGCCCCATCACCGGGCCGATCAGGAAGCACAGCCGCCAGCCCCACTCGATCGGGACGATGTCCTTGTTCAGGAACACCAGGCCGACCGCGGAGCCGATCAGCGCACCGCCCCAGTACGTACCGTTGACGCCGATGTCGACGCGGCCGCGGTACCGGGACGGGATCAGCTCGTCGATCGCGGAGTTGATCGCCGCGTACTCACCACCGATGCCCATCCCGGCGATGAACCGGAAGAACAGCAGCGAACCGAGGTTCCAGGACAGACCGGCCGCGCCGGACGCGATCAAGTACACGAGCAGCGTGACGATGAACAGGCTGCGCCGCCCGAGCCGGTCGGTCAGGCGGCCGAACAGCAGCGCGCCGACCACCTCGCCGCCCAGGTACACCGAGGCCATCAGACCGACCTCGGAGGTGGTCAGATGCAGCGTCTCCGGCTCTTTCAGCACGTTCCCGACCAGGGAGACGAGCTGGATCTCCAGGCCGTCCAGAATCCAGGAGACGCCCAGGCCGACGACGATCATCCAGTGGAAGCGGGTCCATGGCAGCCGGTCCATCCGGGCCGGCACCAGACTCGGTATCGCTTTGCCGTGCTCCAACGCATGCTCGCTGCTCATCTGTGCTCCTCCCGCTGACCCGCTCCGGTGGAAAAACCCATCAGCCGGTACCCCGGTTGTGACGGTGCCAAAACTGTCCGTCATGGTGGCTACAGTTGCGGGCATGGAGAACGAGATCACCGTGGTGGACGCCAAGGAGCGCAGCCGGTACGAAGCGCAGGACGCCGACGGCCGGCTGATGGGCTTTGTCGACTACCACCTGCACCCGGGCCTGATCACCTTCGTGCACGCCGAGACGCTGCCCGAGTTCCGCGGCCGGGGCGTGGCCGGACGGATCGCGACCAAGTCCCTCGACGACGCGCGGGCGCTCGGTCTTCAGGTGAAGCCGGCCTGCCCGTTCTACCAGAGCTTCCTCGCGGAGCACACCGAGTACGCCGACCTGGTGAAGGACGCGCGGTGACGGCGCCGGTGCTGGGCAAGCCCGAGTGGAAGCCGGCGGCCGACGTACCGGAGCTGCTGGCCGCGCCGGTGCGGGACGCGCTCGGCGACCTCGCGGCGTACGCGACCCCGATCGACGCGGAGCTGGCCGACACGGCAGCGTTCTGCGCGGAGTACGACGTGCCGATGGCCGCCTCGGCGAACTGTGTGATCGTGCTCGGCAAGCGGGCCGGCGAGGAGTCGTACGCGGCCGTGATGGTGCTGGCGACCGACCGGGCCGACGTGAACGGCGTGATCCGCAAGCACCTCGGCGTCCGGAAGATCTCCTTCACCGCGCAGGACGACGCGGTCGGGCGGACCGGGATGGAGTACGGCGGGATCACCCCGATCGGCCTGCCGGCGGACTGGCCGGTGCTGGTCGACGAGGCGGTCGTGGCGGCCGGCCCGGTGGTGATCGGCAGCGGCATCCGCGGCTCGAAACTGCTGATCGACGGCGCCGACCTGGCGAAGTTGCCAACCGCAACGGTCCTCGACCTCGCCCAGCACTGACGATCGTCCACCGGGACGCTCGCTTCCTCGTCAAACAGTTGAGTAAGATCACCAGGCGGAGTGCCGATCGCCGGATTGTCGTGGACAGGCGGTAGCATCGCGGGCTGAAATGGGTACGTGACCGGGTGCGGGTCGAATGAGTGAGCAGGTGACGGTGAGCGGCGGTGGTGGCGACGGAGGGCCGACCGCGCTCCGGATCATGCTCGGTGGGCAGCTGCGGCGGATGCGTGAAGCCGCCGGGATCAGTCGTGCCGACGCGGGCTGGCAGATCCGCGCCTCGGAGTCGAAGGTCAGCCGGATGGAGCTCGGCCGGGTCGGCTTCAAGGAACGTGACGTCAGCGACCTGCTCGAGCTGTACGGGATGGACGACGAGGACGAGTCCGCCCGGCTGATGGAGCTGGCCCGGGCCGCGAACAACCCGGGCTGGTGGTCCAGGTACGGCGACGTGATGCCGACCTGGTTCGCGAACTACGTCGGCCTCGAGGTCGCCGCATCGCTGATCCGGACGTACGAGGTGATGTTCGTCCCCGGCCTGCTGCAGACCGAGGAGTACGCCCGCGCCGTCGTGCAGCACGGCAAGTCGTTCCTGCCGCACAAGGAGGTCGACCAGCGGGTGGAGCTGCGGGTGACCCGGCAGCAGATCCTCACCCGGCCGAACCCGGCGCGGCTCTGGGTCGTCATCGACGAGTCCGTACTGCACCGGCCGGTCGGCGGCGCGGCCGTGATGCGGTCGCAGATCGAGCACCTGATGATGTGGGCCGAGCAGCCGAACATCAGCCTGCAGGTGATGCCGTTCAGCAGCGTCGGTTACCCCGGCGCCGGCGGTGCGTTCAGCCTGCTCCGGTTCGCCGACGGCGACCTGCCGGACATCGTGTACATCGAGCACGCGGCCAGCGCGCTGTACCTGGACAAGCTCGAAGAAGTCGACGAGTACGTCGCGATCATGGAAGGGCTGACGATCGCGGCCACCCCGGTGTCGCAGACCGAGAGCCTCCTGAAAGAGGCCCTCGGCCGGCTGTAGTTTCAGGCCACCTTGAGGTCCACGGCGATGTTGCCGCGGGTCGCGTTCGAGTACGGGCAGACCTCGTGCGCCGCAGCGACGAGCTGCTCCGCGACCGCACGCTCCAGACCGGGCAGGCTCACCACCAGGGCGACCTGCAGGCCGTACCCGGCGCCGCCGTTGATCGGGCCGATCCCGACCTCGGCGGTGACCGTCGACGCGTCGACATCCTGGCGGGCCTTGCGGGCCACCACCTTCAGCGCACTGTGGAAGCAGGCCGCGTACCCGGCCGCGAACAACTGCTCTGGGTTCGTACCGTTGCCGGTGCCACCCATCTCCGCAGGCGGCGCGACCACGACATCGAGCTTGCCGTCGTCAGTGGCGACCTTCCCGTCCCGGCCGCCGTCAGCGGTGGCGCGAGCGGTGTAAAGAACCTTCTCGACAGCGATTGTCATAACAAGTTTCTCCTAGCGAGTGGGATCGAGCAGGAGCTTGCCCACCGTACGGCGGGCGCGCATGTCCTCGTGGGCGGTCGCGACCTCGGACAGGCCGTACTCGCCGCCGACGATCGCCCGGAGCTTGCCGGCCGCGGTCAGGTCGAACAGCTCGGCAAGCGGGCCGCCGAGCAGCCGCGGGTCCCGGAAGCAGTCGGCCAGCCAGAAGCCGGCGATGGTCTTGGAGCCCTTCATCAACCGGCTCGAGTCAATCGGCGCGGCGGACTGCCGGGATGCGGCGCCGAAGGTGACCAGGCGGCCGAAGCGACCCAGCGCGGCGAACGACTCGTCGAACGTCGGTCCACCGACCATCTCCAGCACGATGTCGACCGGTTTGCCTTCGTTCGCCTCGAGAACGCGGTCCTTCAGCCCTTCCGGCGTACCGTCGATGGCCGCGTCGGCGCCCAGCTCGAGCACCTGCTGGCGCTTCTCCTCGGTCGACGCGGTCGCGATCACACGGCCGGCGCCCCAGAGCTTGGCGAGCTGGACCGCGAGCGAGCCGACTCCCCCGGCCCCCGCATGCACCAGGACGGACTCGCCCGGCTGCAGGTGGGTGGAGGTCTTCAGCAAGTGCCACGCCGTGGTTCCTTGCAAGACCAGAGCCAGCGCCTGACCGTCGGTGACGCCCGCCGGGACCTCCCACGCGTACGCCGCCTGTGCGACCGCCTTTTCGGCGTAGCCGCCTGAACCGACAAGGGCGACCACGCGCCGGTCATCAGCCGTACGCCCGACGACCTCGCCGCCGGGGATCAGCGGCAGCTGGGTGGCGGAGAGATAGCTGTTTTCGACCTGGTGCGTGTCCGCGTAGTTGATGCCCGCGCGGTCGACCGCGATCAGGACCTGCCCGTCGCCGGCCACCGGCTCCGGGACGTCGCTGACCTTGAGGACCTCGGGCCCGCCGAATTCGGTGATCTGAATGGCTCGCATACACCGTACTATACACTGTACGTTAGAGAGATCGAAGGGAGCTGGGTCACATGGCGCGGACGCCGCGGAACACCTTGAGCGCCGACCTGATCGTGCGGACGGCGCTGGAGCTGATGGAGGCGAAGGGCGCCGACGCGTTCAGCCTGCGCGGGGTCGCGGCCGAGCTCGGGGTCGGCCCGATGGCGCTCTACACGTACTTCCGGAACAAGGACGACCTGTACGACGCGGTCCGGAACCACTTGATGTCGCTGCTGCCGCCCGTACCGACCGGGGTGCCGTGGCCCGACCAGGTGCGGGCGGTGTGCCGGTCGCTACGGCTGCTGATGCTGCAGCATCCTTGCCTGGTGCAACTACTCGGCGGCCGGCCCTTGAGCGGGCACGAGACGGCGCGGGTCGCCGAAGGACTCCTCGGCGTACTGCGGGCAGCCGGCTTCGATGCCGAGGCAGCCGCCCGGACGCACACGACCTTGTTCACGTACGTGCTCGGGTCGACATCGTGGGAGATCCAGATGGCCGCCGAGCGGCGCGATCCGGAGGCGTGGCGGCGGCTGCGGGTGTCGATCGAGTCGCTGTCGGCGCGCGAGTTCCCGGCGGTGGTCGAGCTGGCACCGGAGCTGGCGCGGACGACCGGTGGCGACGAGCAGTTCGACTACGGGCTGGATCTTTTGCTGGCCGGGCTGCAGGTCAGCAGCCGGTCCTGACCGCCGGCGGTCAGAACAGCATCGTGACGATCGCGAGGATGCCGATACAGACGATCAGCGCCCGGAGCGCGACAGGCGGCAGGCGCCGGCCGTAGCGGGCGCCGATGAAACCGCCGATGGTCGAGCCGACCGCGATCAGGACGGCGGCGAGCCAGTCGATCTCGTGCACGATCACGAACAGGATCGCCGCGACCGTGTTCACGACGGTGGCCAGGACGTTCTTCAGGCCGTTCATGCGCTGCAGGTTGGAGTCCAGGCCGAGGCCGAGGATCGCCATCAGCAATACGCCCTGGGCGGCGCCGAAGTACCCGCCGTACACACCGGTGGCGAAGACCGCGGGGATCACCCACCAGGCGCCGCGATGCTGATGCGACGGCGCGCTGACCCAGCGCTTCAGCCACGGCTGGAAGGCGACCAGGAGGCAGCCGAGCAGGATCAGGACCGGGACGACGGCATGGAACGCGGAGTCCGGGAGGGTGAGCAGCAGCACTCCCCCGACGATGCCGCCGGCGAGTGAGGCCGGGACGAGCCGGATCATCCGGCCGCGCTGCCCTTCGAGCTCGCGGCGATAGCCGATCGCGCCGGCCGCCGTACCCGGGGCGAGGCCGACGGTGTTGCTGACGTTGGCGAGCACGGGCGGTACGCCGACGGCGAGCAGCGCCGGGAAGGTGAGCAGGGTGCCTGATCCCACCACGGCGTTGATCGTCCCCGCACCCATCCCCGCCACCAGGATGAACGCCGCCTCGAACCATGTCATCGCTGACCGACTCTACGCACCGAATCTCCCACCCGCAGAACTGTCCGACCGCTGAACAGCACAACGCCCTCCCGGACCAATCTCCGGGAGGGCGAACACCACCAACCCACCACCCGCGCCGGTTCAGCGCTGTTGTGGTGCGGTCAGCGCTGGGGTGGGGAGGTGGAGGGGGGCTCGGGGGCCGGGGGCTCCTGTGCCGGGGCTGGGATGCTCGGGGTGGTCGGCGGAACGCCGGCGCGGTTGTTGCCGACGGCGGCGGATTCGGCGGCGGCGATTGCCTCGCGGACCGCGTTGTCGGCCTCCGCGACCGCGGCACCGCCCGCGCCCTCGCCGGCAGCGGCCGCGTCGAGCTCCGGCACCTCGCCGTCGCTCAGCTCCGGCGCCTTCCAGTCACCCTGCGCCTGCTGCGTGATCCCGGCCACCTGACCGACCGCGCTGCCCAGGCCCTTCAGCGCGTCACCGATCTCACTCGGCACGATCCACAGCTTGTTCGCGTCACCCTGGGCGATCGACGGCAGCATCTGCAGGTACTGGTACGCGAGCAGACCCTGGTCCGGCTTCCCGGCGTGAATCGCGTTGAACACCGTGGTGATCGCCTGCGCCTCACCCTGCGCCTTCAGGATCCGCGCCTGCCGCTCGGCCTCGGCGCGCAGAATGCGCGACTGCTTGTCACCTTCAGCGGTGAGGATCGCGGACTGCTTCTGACCCTCGGCAGACAGAACGGCCGACTGCCGCATACCTTCCGCGGTCAGGATCGCGGCGCGCTTGTCCCGGTCGGCGCGCATCTGCTTCTCCATCGAGTCCTGGATCGACGGCGGCGGGTCGATCGACCGCAGCTCGACCCGGTTCACCCGGATGCCCCACTTGCCGGTCGCCTCGTCCAGTACGTACCGGAGCTTCTCGTTGATCTCTTCACGCGAAGTCAGCGTCTGCTCCAGGTCCATGCCACCGATGATGTTCCGCAGCGTGGTCATGGTCAGCTGCTCGATCGCCTGGATGTAGTTGGAGATCTCGTACGTCGCGCGGACCGGGTCGTTCACCTGGAAGTAGATGACCGAGTCGATCGACACCATCAGGTTGTCTTCGGTGATGACGCCCTGCGGCGGGAACGCGACCACCTGCTCGCGCATGTCGATGGTGTAGCGGACCTTGTCGACGAACGGGGTCAACAGGTTCAGGCCCGGCTGCAAACCGGTCTTGAACTTGCCGAACCGCTCGACGATCCCGACGGTCTGCTGCTGCACCACCCGGACGGACTTGATCAGCGTGACGATCACCAGTAAGGCGACCAGCGCCAGCACTATGAGGAACGCGGTCACTTCGACCCTCCACTCGGCATAACCCGCAAGACACGGACAGTCTTTCCTATCGACGGTCCATCCACCGCACCGGTTCCCAGCGCGCCAGATACCGATCCCGCAACTACTCCGCTCTCACCTCGACCCTACTGCGCCCCCGCGACCAGACAACGCTCACGTTTGCGGTGAGTCCGGGGCCGGGGCGGCGGTCAGGCTTGGGGTGGGTCGGTGGGGTTCGGTTGCTGGGGGTCGGTGTTTTCGAGTTGGCGGTCGAGCGGTTCGGCGACCGGGTACACGACCGCGGTCGCGCCGTCGATCGACATCACCTCGACGCGGGTACCCGGCGCGATCGTCGACACGTCGTCGTACGGGCGGGCCGTCCACAACTCACCGCCGAGCCGGATCGAACCGCCGCCGTCCGGGTGAATCTCCTTCACCACGGTGCCGGACCGCCCGATGACATGCGCGGAACCGGTCTTCAGCTCCTGCCCGTGATGGATCTTCCGGACGATCATCGGCCGGATCGCGGCCAGCATCGCGCCGGCCGTCAGCAGTCCGACCACGATCTGCAGCCAGAGCAGCCCCGGGAAGAACGCCGCCACCCCGGCCGCGGTCAGCGCCCCGGCGGCCAGCATCAGCAGCGTGAAGTCGAGCGAAGCAAGCTCCGCCAGCCCGAGCGCGGCGGCAACAATCAGCCACCCGGCCCACAAGTTCTCCCGCAGCCAGTCCATCATCACCCAAGCCTATCCACCCCAAGCCCATCCCGCCCCACCCCGCCGCGTACACCACATCAGTGGATATCCACCCGTGTGGTGGGTTCTCCACTGGTGTAACGGTGGAGAACCCACCACAGGAGTGGATAACCACCTTTGTGGACGAGTGGGTCAGAAGGCTCGGGCGGTGTAGCGGGAGTCGTGGTGGTGGAGGGTCAGGGCCAGGTCGAAGGTTTCGCTGAGGGTTTCGGCGGTCAGGGACTCGTCGATGGGGCCGGCGGCTACCACGCGGCCTTGTTTGAGCAGGAGGGCGTGGGTGAAACCGGGTGGGATTTCCTCGACGTGGTGGGTGACCAGGACCATCGCGGGGGCGCCGACGGCGGTGGCGATCGAGCTGAGGGAGCGGACCAGTTGTTCGCGGCCGGTCAGGTCGAGGCCGGCGGCGGGCTCGTCCATCAGCATCAGTTCGGGGTCGGTCATCAGCGCGCGGGCGATCTGTACGCGCTTCCGCTCCCCCTCGGACAGCGTCCCGAACGTACGGTCCGCCAAATGCGCGATCCCCAGCTCCGAAAGCAACGCGGTC
The DNA here is from genome assembly GCF_039531045.1 of Kribbella hippodromi. Lineage (NCBI taxonomy): Bacteria > Bacillati > Actinomycetota > Actinomycetes > Propionibacteriales > Kribbellaceae > Kribbella > Kribbella hippodromi. The sequence continues at coordinate 91,291 of NZ_BAAAPH010000010.1, forward strand.
GCGCGCTCATGGTCCAGCTCGTCGTACTCCTCGATCCACCGGCCGAGCACCGCGTACGAGGCGGAGACCACCACGTCGGACACGCGCTCGCTCTTCGGCAGCCGGTCCGCGAGTGCGGCGCTGGTGAGTCCGATCCGGGGGCGCAGCTCGAACACGTCGACGGTGCCGAGCACGTCACCGAGCAGGCCCGCGACGCCGGCGGTCGGATGCATTTGCGCGGCCAAAATCTGCAGCAGCGTGGTTTTGCCGGCGCCGTTCGGGCCGATCACCACCCATCGGTCGGCCTCGTCGATGGTCCAGTCGATCCCGTCGAGCAGACGCGCGTCCCCACGTACGACCGACACCCCGGCCAGCTCCACCACTGCAGTCATGCACAAAACCTAAGGGGTCGCCGTTGGCACCCGGAAGTTGGGTGGTGCGAGACTTGCGGGCGTGCTGACGACCTCCGCCTGCGTCCGGTTCACGGTCTGGACGAACGCGATGCTGACCGGCGCCTGCGACCCGGACACCGCCGCCCACAAGATCCTCGGCGACGATGTCGGTCACCACGTCGCCGGACTGGCCGGTCATCCCGAGCCGGCCACGCTGCCGGTGGCGCTGAACCTGCTGCGCGCCGCGGGGACGACGCAAGCGCACCTCGCGCTGCCCGTGCCTGGCGATCCGATCGGCTTGGCCGGTCCGCCGCCGTTCAACGAGGCCGCGCTGGAGACGGGCGAGGCGGTCGTGCTGACCGGGCCGGAGATCGGGTTGATCCCGGCGTACGTGGGGCCGGCGGTGCAGTGGTCCGTACTGCCCGCCGCCAGCCCACTGCCCGCGGACTTCGGCGAGGCGGATCGTGCTTTGCGGCTGGCGCTGATCGATGCGGCCGAGTCGCTGGCCGCGCTGGATGTGGCGCGGTGGAAGCCGGAGGTCGCGGACGCGTTGATCGACATCCGGAAGATCGGCCGGGGCAGTGGTGACGAGCTGGCTCCTGGGTACGAACCGCGCGCGGTGAAGGCGGCGGCGACCGCGCGGCGGTGTCTGGCGATTGCCGACGCGGCGCTCGAGGACGACGGCGCCGCGGTCACCGGCGCCGAGGCGGACGCCCGCCGCCGGGCGCTGCTCGACCTCGCCGCCGCGGCCCGCCGCGCCCTCGTCGCCGCCTGCGCCCCGCCCGTACCCGCCTGAGCCCCAAACCGGTTTGGGGTACCTAATCACCCATTCCAGGAGTACAACCCTCCCCGCTCTACGCAGACAATCACCCCAAACCGGTTTGGGGTGACCCCCGATCCATCGTGTCTTCGGCTGGAGTTGGCCCGGACGGGGGCTTGAGATGCGGACCGGGCGGCGCGTGGTGACGGGAGGTGGGTAGCGTTCGGGGTGCGATGACTGATCTCCGTGAGGTTGAGAACGCGGCCGAACGGCCGACGCTGCTGGTGACGTTGACGGGTACCGACCGGCCGGGGCTGACGTCCGCGGTGCTGTCGACGCTCGCGACCCGTGGGCTCGAGGTGATCGACGCCGAGCAGGTCGTGCTGCGTGGCCGGCTGGTACTGGGCGTACTGCTGTCGGCGCCCCGCGACCACAAGGACCTGAAGGAAGAGCTGAAGGCGCTCGCCGACGTGCTCGACGTCGACATCTCGGTGAAGAAGGGCGTCGGCGACAACGAGCCCCGCCGGAAGGGCCGCAGCCAGGTGACCGTGATCGGGCATCCGCTGACCGCCGCCGGGCTGGCCGCCGTGGCCGGCCGGATCGCCGACACCGGAGCGAACATCGACCGGATCAGCCGGATGGCCCGGTACCCGGTGACCGCGATGGAGATCGCCGTGTCCGGCGCCGAGCCGGAAGCACTGCGCAAGGTGCTGGCGCAGGAGGGCGTACGCCAGCACTTGGACATCGCCGTGCAGGACGGTGGACTGTACCGGCGGGCGAAGCGGCTGATCGTGATGGATGTCGACTCCACGCTGATCCAGGGCGAGGTGATCGAGATGCTCGCCGCCCACGCCGGGCGGCTGGAGGAGGTCGCCGCGGTCACCGAGAAGGCGATGCGGGGCGAGCTCGACTTCGCCGACTCGCTGCGGCATCGGGTCGCCGCGCTCGAAGGTCTCCCGGCGACCGCGCTCGACGAGGTGTACGCCGCGATCGAGCTGGCGCCCGGCGCGCGCACGCTGGTGCGTACGCTGAAGCGGCTCGGCTACCAGTTCGCGATCGTCAGCGGCGGATTCAGCCAGATCACCGACAAGCTCGCCGCCGAGCTCGGCATCGACTATGCGAAGGCGAACGAGCTGGAGATCGTCGACGGCAAGCTCACCGGCCGCGTGGTCGGCGAGATCGTCGACCGCCCCGGCAAGGCGACCGCGCTCCGCAGCTTCGCGGTCCGCTCCGGTACGCCGCTGACCCAGACGGTCGCGATCGGCGACGGCGCGAACGACCTGGACATGCTCGCCGCGGCCGGTCTCGGCGTCGCGTTCAACGCCAAACCGGTGGTCCGCGCGGCCGCCGACACCCACCTCAGCGTCCCGTACCTGGACACCATCCTGTACCTCCTCGGCATCACTCGCGAGGAAGTCGAAACCGCGGACGCGGATACTCCAGCCTGACCCGGAACTTGGCCCCGGCAGGCCCTTACGATCCGTGACCGTGACCGATACCGCCGCTGCCGAGCAGCAGTCCGATCGACGACGGAGGGCGGTCACCGTGACCGGCCCGAACCTGCCCATGGTGCCGTCGACCGTGGTGAAAGCCCTCACCGACGCGGGCCTGACGCCCGCCGGAATCAACCACATGGCCGTCGGGGACCGATTGATGTTCAGCCTGCAAGTAGAAGAACCCGCCGCCGGTACGGCCCAGGGCGCGCTCGACCGGCTCGCGCTCGGCCCGGAGTTCACCATCTCCGTATCGGATGCCGCCGGGACTGAGCAACGGCCGGTGGAACGTCATCGGCTGACGGTCTTCGGCGACCAGTTGAGCTCCGCCGGCGTGGCCGCGATCACCGGACAGCTGGCCGGCTCGGGTGGGCAGTTCGACCGGATCCAGTCGCTCGCCGCGAACAACGCCGCGTACCAGCTTGATGTCTCCGGCGTCGACCCGGCCACGATCCGGCGGATCGTCCGCGGTCTGCCCGAGCTGGACGGGGTCGACGTGGCGGTCCAGCCGGGCGCTCCGTCCGGGCGGCACCTGATCGTGCTCGACGTGGACCAGACGTTCATCCAGAACGAGGTGATCGAGTTGCTGGCAGACGAGGCCGGTACGGTCGATCGCGTCAAGGAGGTGACGGCCCGCGCGATGGCCGGTGAGCTCGACTTCGAGGAGTCGCTGCACGAGCGGGTCGCGCTGCTCGAAGGGCTGGACGAAGGCGCGTTCGACCGGGTGTACGACAAGATCGCGCTGACGCCCGGCGTACCGGTGATGGTGATGACCGCGCAGGAGCATGGTGACCAGATCGGGTTGATCAGCGGTGGCTTCACCCAGATCACGGACCGGCTCGCGGCCGAGTACGGCATCAACGCCGCGTACACCGCGGCGAACACGCTGGAGGTCGTCGACGGGAAGCTGACCGGGCGGGTGACCGGCGAGGTGATCGACCGGGCCGCGAAGGCGCGGAAGCTGAGGGAATTCGCCGAGCGGGCGAACATTCCGATGGACCGGACAATCGCGATCGGCGACGGCGCGAACGACCTGGACATGATCGACGCGGCCGCGGTCGGCATCGCCTTCCACGCCAAACCGATAGTCCGCGACGCCGCCCCGGCCACCATCACACCCCGCGACATGACCCCCGTCCTGTACGTCCGCGGCATCCCCCAGCACAACCACGCCCCAACCACCCCCACCCAAACCACCCCCGCACCCTCATCCGCCGCAGCGACCGCATCCACCACTGCCAACACCACCGCCCCAGCCGCCGCTCGCCCACCCCTCCGCCCCGCCGACCGCACCACCCACCAACGCTGACCAAGCCAACCTTTGAGAAGCCACCAAGCATCTTCCGGCATCGGAAATCCACGGCGGCTTCCCAAAGCCGGAGTCGGGGCGGGGATACGAGCGGATGTCCTCCCACCGAGCCCCGACCGCCGTGAACGATCGTGGCGACCGTCACCAGACAGCCGGCGGGCGCTGGGGCGCGGGGTCGCTGGCGAGTGAGCGGGGGCACGAGCAGCGGGGTACGCCGGCGGGGCGCAGCCGCCGCATCAACCACCGCCAGCGCACGCCCACCCCACCACCCCGCCGACCACCAACGCTGACCAAGCCGACCTTTGAGTTGGGGCGGGGGGTACGAGCGGCGGGCGCGGGCGTACGGCGCACGGGCGTACGGCGCACGGGCGTACGGCGCACGGGCGTACGAGGCGCGGGCGTATGGGTGGCGGGGTGTGGGTGGGGTTGGTCGGTGGGGGGTGGGAATGGAATTAAGCTTCGGTTATGTCTGATCTGCAGGGTGGGCCTGGTGCCCTGTTCGCTATCGGTGGGGCCGAGGACAAGCTGAAGAAGCGGACGGTGCTGCAGGAGTTCGTGCAGGCGGCGGGTGGGTCCAAGGCGCGGATCGTGGTGGTGCCGACCGCGTCCGCGCTCGGGCCGGACGTGATCGACGTGTATCGGGCGCTGTTCGCCGCGCTCGGTGCCGAGAGCGTGGTCGGGGTGCGGCCGGAGAATCGGGAGGACGCCGACGATCCGGCGTTCATCGCGCCGCTGCACGACGCGACCGGGATCTTCATGACCGGCGGCAACCAGCTGAAGCTCGCTGGCGTCGTCACCGGTACGGCGTTCGGCCGCGCGGTCACCGCCGCACACGCCCGCGGCGCGACCGTGGGTGGTACGTCGGCCGGCGCGAGCATCTTGGCCGAGCACATGATCGCCTTCGGCCGGTCCGGCGCAACACCGCGGCAGCGGATGAGCCAGCTGTCCGGCGGGCTCGGCCTGGTTCAGGGCGCGATCGTGGATCAACACTTCGCCCAGCGCAACCGGTACGGCCGGTTGCTGTCTCTGGTCGCCCAGTCCCCCGGTCTGCTCGGCATCGGCGTCGACGAGGACACCGCGGCCGTCGTACGCGGCAGCCATCTGGAGGTCGTCGGCCGAGGCGCGGTGACGATCTTCGACGGCACCCGGATCAAGTCGAACGCGCACAACGCGAAGCGCTCCGAGCCGATCCTGGCCTCAGGCGTCGTACTGCATGTACTCCCGGCCACCGCGACTTTCGACCTGCAGAACCGCGTACTGCTGTCGTACGGCCCTCAACCGCCCGCCGCGGAGATCGCCGAACTGGCCGCCGCCGAGGCCGACCTGCGGAAGCTCGCGAAGGAGATCGCCGCCGAGGGGGTGTCACCCAGGTACTACGCGGAGCGGAAGCGGCGCGAGGACCGCCGGACCAAGGCGACCCGATCTGCCATGTCGATCGGGGCCGGGGAGTCCAGACCGGAGGCGACCGAGCCGATCCCGGCCGGCGCCGACCCCGACCTCCCCGACCGCACGCACCCAGAACACTGAAAGCTCCGAATGACCGACACGCACGCCCCCGCCCCGTCCCCTGACCTCAAGATCATCGAGACCCGCGTCTACCGCGGCCCGAACGTCTGGAGCTACGAACCCGCGATCCACCTGGTCGTCGACCTCGGCTCGCTGGAGAACTTCCCCTCGAACACCATCCCCGGCTTCACCGAGCAGCTGCTCGCCGACCTCCCCCGGCTCGACCAGCACCACTGCTCGCGCGGCCGCCGCGGCGGTTTCATCGAGCGGCTGCACGAAGGCACTTGGCTCGGTCACATCGCCGAGCACGTGGCGTTGCAGCTGCAGCAAGAGGCCGGCCACGACATGCGCCGCGGCAAGACCCGCCAGGTGAAGGGCTCCCCCGGCATCTACAACATCACCTACGCGTACGCGGATGAGGCCGTCGGTCTTGCCGCCGGTGAACTCGCCGTCCGGTGCGTGAACCAGCTCGTCCAGCCGGACCCGGACTTCGACTTCACCACCGAGCTGGAGAAGTTCATCAAGCAGGCGGAGCGGACCGCGTTCGGCCCGTCCACGCAGGCGATCGTCGACGAGGCGGTGTCCCGCGACATCCCGTGGATCCGGCTGAACAAGGCCAGCCTGGTGCAGCTCGGTCAAGGCGTCCACGCGAAGCGGATCCGGGCCACGATGACGTCCGAGACCGGTTCGATCGCGGTGGATGTTGCCAGCGACAAGGACCTGACCACCCGGCTGCTCGCCTCCGCCGGTTTGCCCGTACCGCGGTCGGAGTCGGTGCGTACGGTCGACGAAGCGGTCGCGATCGCACACAAGATCGGCTACCCGGTGGTGTGCAAACCGCTCGACGGCAACCACGGCCGCGGCGTCTGCCTGAACCTGCAGGACGCCGACGCAGTACGGGAAGCCTTCCCGATCGCCGCCGAGCAATCCCGTCGCGGCTGGGTGATCGTGGAGAACTTCGTCACCGGCAAGGACTACCGGTGCCTGATCATCAACGGCCGGATGGAGGCGATCGCCGAGCGCGTACCCGCCCATGTCGTCGGCGACGGCGTCCATACGGTGGCCGAGCTGGTCGACATCACCAATGCCGACCCGCGCCGTGGTGTCGGCCACGAGAAGATCCTGACCCGGATCACGATCAACAACGCGGCCCGGCAACTCGTCCGCGACCAGGGCTTCGAGCTGGACGACGTACCGCCCGAGGACGAGATGGTGAAGCTGACGCTCACCGGGAACATGTCCACCGGCGGGATCTCCATCGACCGGACCTGGGAGGCGCACCCGGAGAACGTCGAGATCGCCGAAGAGGCGGCCCGGATGATCGGGCTGGACATCGCCGGCATCGACTTCATCTGCCCGGACATCACCCAGCCGGTACGAGAGACCGGCGGCGCGATCTGCGAGGTGAACGCGGCGCCCGGGTTCCGGATGCACACCAACCCGACCATCGGCGAACCGCAGTACATCGCCAAGCCGGTCGTCGACATGCTCTTCCCGCCCGGTGCGACCAGCCGGATCCCGATCGTCGCGGTCACCGGTACGAACGGCAAGACCACCACCGCGCGGATGATCAGCCACGTTTTCAAGGGCCTCGGCCGCAAGGTCGGGATGACGTCCACCGACGGCATCGTGATCGACGAGCGGCTGGTGATCCGGCAGGACGCGTCCGGCCCGAAGTCGGCGCGGATGGTGCTGCAGAACCCGCGGGTCGACTTCGCGGTGTTCGAGGTGGCGCGGGGCGGAATCCTGCGCGAAGGCCTCGGGTACGAGCGCAACGATGTCGCGGTGGTACTGAACGTCCAGCCGGATCACCTTGGTCTGCGCGGCATCGACACCCTCGAGCAGCTCGCCGATGTGAAGGCGGTGCTGGTCGAGGCCGTACCGCGGACCGGGTTCGCCGTGCTGAACGCGGACGATCCGCTGGTCCGCAAGATGCGGCGGAAATGCTCCGGTCAGGTCGTGTGGTTCAGCATGTCCGAGCCGGGCAGCGAGGTCCGCGAGTACATCGACGGGCACTGCCGTCGCGGCGGGCGCGCCGTCGTCCTGGAACGATCCGACCTGGGCGACATGATCGTGGTGAAGCACGGCCGCCGGTCGATGCAGCTGGCCTGGACTCACTTGCTGCCGGCAACATTTGGTGGCCGGGCGATGATGAACGTCCAGAACGCGATGGCAGCCGCGGCGGCGGCGTTCGCGGCGGGTGCGTCGTTGCACGACATCCGGCAGGGGCTGCGTACGTTCAGCACCTCGTACTACCTGTCGCCGGGCCGGTTGAACGAGATCGACGTCGACGGGCGCAGCGTGATCGTCGACTACTGCCACAACGCGCCGGCGATGCGGATGCTCGGCGACTTCGTCGACCGGCTCGGTGAAAGTCTGAGTGCCTCGTCGGAGCTTGGCCGGCCGTCGCGGATCGGTGTGGTCGCGACAGCGGGCGACCGGCGGGACGACGACATCCGTGAACTGGGTGAGGTCGCCGCGCAGCACTTCGATGTGGTGGTTGTCCGTGAGGATGCACGGTTGCGTGGGCGGAAGCGCGGCGAGTCGGCGGAGCTGGTGACGGCTGGAGTCCGGGCGGCGATGGGCGATGGGGCTCGGTGCCGGCGGGTCGAGGTCGTGCTCGATGAGCTGGACGCGGTCCGGTACTCGCTCGGGCTGTCCAATCCGGGCGACCTCGTCGTGTTGTGCGTCGACCAGCATCAGTCCGTACTGACCGAGTTGGAGTCGGTTTCGCATCTGGCGCAGGCGGGCGCGCGGTCGGGCGACGAGGGTGGCGACCCGGACTTCGTCCAGCCGGACGAAGTTGTCCAGCAGGACGAGGAGTCCGAGTCGCCGGGCGTCGCCGCGCCAACGGTCGTCTAGCCAGGCCGGTCACCTAGCCAGCGGTCGGTTCAGCCGGCAAGGGCTTCGACCGGCGGGGTCCAGAGGGTGCGTACGGTCGTCGGGAGCGTTGCGGCGAACGCGAGCACGAATGCTCCGCCGACCACGCCGAGGTAGATCGCGAGCGGACCGCTCGGCAGCAACGATCCGGTCCGCACCATGCTGTACGGCGCGACCATGACCGCGGCGGTGATTGTGCCGAGCACCGTCGCCAGCGCTCCGGTCAGCACGCTCTCGGCCAGGACCATCCCGAGTACCTGACCGCGAGTCGCCGCGGTCAGCCGGAGCAGACCGAACTCGGGCCGGCGGCGACGGGTGGCCGCGATCAGCGTGTTCAGGACGAGGATTGTGCAGAACGCGACGATCATCCCGACGACCAGGTAGTTCACCGACGACAGCTGCGCGGCGTCGTTCGCGGCGCCTTGGTTGATGCTGTCCTCGGTCGACTGCTGGTACAGCGTGCCGGTCGCGATGCCGATCAAGAGCACCAGCGGTGTGACGACCACGGCCGCTCGCGCGGGCTGTACGACGAGCGTGCGACCCGCGAGGCGGAGCGGCGCGCCGGGGAGCCGGGTGGCGAGGCGACCGACGGCCGGGATCATCGCCGGGCTCAGGAGGGCGAGACCGACGGCCAGTGCGACACCCGCGGGTCCGGCTGTGCTCGACAGCATGGGGCCGTTCGGCATCGCGAAGGTTGTGCTGCCGAGGGCGACTCCGATGATCGTGCAGACGAGGCCGGCGTTGCGGCGTACGCGGCCGAGTGCTCTTCCGCGGGTCATGGTCGCGGCGGCGATGGCGCGTACCGGTGGGACCGCGCCTGCGCGGCGGCCGGCGACAACCGCAGCCAGCACCGCGGTCGCCAGGGAGAGCACTGCGCCTGTGATGATCGTCAGTGCGCCGACTTGTGCGTCGAGGCCGTCCGGGACGAAGCCGGCCGTGTTCAGGCGGGACAGTACGAACGTACCCAGCCCGATGCCCGGGATGATGCCAAGGGCAATCATCGGGACGGCGACCGTGAGTACCTCGGCCAGGACGATCGTGCGGACCTGACCGGACGAGGCGACGATCGCCCGGAGCATCGCGAGCTCCCGTTCCCGCTGCTGCACGGTCAGGGCGATGGTCGACGCGACGCCGAAGGTGACGATCAGAACTGTCCATCCACCAAGGATCGAAGGCAGGATCACCAGGGTGTCTGTTCCGCGTCCGCCCGGCGAGAGTCCGGTTTCCAGCAGCAGCGCGAAGGCGGTCAGGAGCGTGGTACCCGCGAAGAGCACCGCGCCGGCGGCGGCGTACGCAGTCCACCGCTTCCGGACTGTCCGTAGGGCGAAGCGGATCATCGGGCGCCTCCGGTGAGCGTGGCGTGCGGGGTTGGGCGGGTACCGAGTTGGGTCAGGCGGGTGGCGATGGCTTCTGGGCCGGGGGCGGGTACGACCTCGGCGATGCGGCCGTCGGCGAAGAAGACCACCTGGTCGGCGTAGGCGGCGGCTACTGGGTCGTGGGTGACCATGACGACGGTTTGACGCGCGGCAGCGTCGCGGAGCAGGGCCAGGACCTCGCCGGCGGCGGTGGTGTCCAGGGCACCGGTTGGTTCGTCGGCGAAGATGACGGCTGGTTCGGTCAGGAGGGCGCGGGCGATCGCGACGCGCTGCTGCTGGCCGCCGGACAGCTCGCTCGGGTAGTGGTCGGCGCGTTGGGCCAGGCCGAGGCGTTCGAGTAGCTGGTCCACGGCGGCCGCTCGGGTACGGCGTCCGCCGAGCTCCTGCGGGAGGAGGACGTTCTGCCGGACGGTCAGCGTCGGGAGCAGGTTGAACGCCTGGAAGACGAAACCGAGCCGGTTGCGGCGGAGGCGGGTCAGCGATCGGTCGTCCAGGCCGGTGAGCTCGACGCCGTCCACGACGACGGAGCCGGACGTCGGCCGGTCCAGGCCGGCGGCACAGTGCAGGAGGCTGCTCTTGCCCGAGCCCGACGGTCCCATCACGGCGGTGAAGCTGCCGGCCGGGAAGGCGATCGACACGTTGTCGAGAGCGGTGACGGCGCTGGGGCCTTCGCCGTACGTCTTCACCGCGTGCCGCAGCTCGACGGCGGGTCCTGCGTATGGTGTACGAGTCATGAGTACACCGTACGCAGCCTGCTTGGGGTTGTTCAGGCGTCGCAGATCTACGGATGTGGTGGTGGTAGGTCTACCGTTTTGTGGTGCTGGCGTGACGAAACTAGAGTTGGAGCTGGTTTCGTCACAGGAAAGGGTGTGCGGGATGGAGACGTGTCAGGTCTGCGGGCGGGAGCTGGAGCGCAGTGAGGTCGGAAGGCCGCGCTTGTACTGCAGCCGCGCTTGCCGCTCGAAGGCTTATCGGCAGAGGGTCGCAGCGCCATCCACCTACACCAACACGATGCACCAGGCGGGAGGGGTTGTGGGGGGCGCCGACGCTGGGGTGGGTGGTGACGGCCGCGGTGCCGGCGGGGCGGCGGGCGGTGCCGGTGGGTTGACGGTTGTGGGGATTGTGGGGGCGGCGGTTGCGTTGGGGGATTTGGAGGGGGTGGAGGCGGTTTCCATGCGGCGGATTGCCGAGCGGCTGGGGGCGGGGGTGATGTCGTTGTATCGGCACGTGCGGAGTCAGGTGGAGCTGGTTGATCTGATGGTTGATCAGGTGTTCGGTGAGCGGGAGTTGCCAGAGCTGGATGGATGGAGTGGCCCGGGGAGTTGGCGGGCCAAGTTGGAGCTGTCGGCCCGGATGGAATGGGACGTCTACCGCGACCACCCGTGGGTCGCCCGGCTGGTCGCCTCCACCACCCGCCCCCCGCTCGCCCCGAACCGGATGGCCTACACCGACTGGCGCATCCGCGCGCTCGAAGGAACCGGCCTGCCGTTCGAGACGATGGCGCAGATCTCCTTCGTCCTCAGCACCCAGGTCCACGGCGTCGCACTAGGCCTGGAGGCCGAGACCGACGCCCTGCGTACGAGCGACCTGACCCGCGACGAATGGACCGCGACCCGCCAGGACGCCGTCGACCAAGCCCTCCGCACCCGTCATCTCCCGATGATCGCCCGCTTCGGCCAACCCGAGTACGAGGCGTCCACCCCGGACCGGATCTTCGACTTCGGCCTCACCCGCCTCCTCGACGGCATCGCGGTACTGATCCCGGACGAGGCACGAGCTAAGTAACGGGATCGCGCCGCGGCAGAAGCCGGCGGCGTGGTTCCTGTTCGTCGATCCAGTCGAGGTCTTCGGAGAGGACGGCGTCGTTGGACCGCTCGGCGTACGGGTCGACCGGTGGCGGCGGTGGCGGAAGCGCACGGAGTTTGAGCGCGACCATCGGGATCGCGAGCAGTACCCCGACCACCATCCACGGCCAGTACTCACGCAGCAGCGGCTCGAAGGACTGGAAGAACGCCTCGGTGGACGCGTTGCCGACAGCATCCATCGGCTTGCCGGACTGGCGGCTGATCAGCTGGATCGCCTCGACCACGCCGAAGCACACCAGGTAAAAACCAGCCAGCGGCAGCCAGTACGACGCCGAACGCCAACCGCGCTTCCAGCACGCGAGGTACAGCAGCAACGCCAGCCCCGCACCCACCAGCAGCCCGTTGAGCTGCCACAACCACTTCCACTCGGCCAGCTGCTCAGCAGGACGCAGGGCGTACCAGGCGACCGGCAACGCCAGCGCGAACGCGGCCACCACCGTGCTCCGGCTGCCCCACGCACCGAACGCCCCGCCGAGAGCGCTTGCCACCAGCAACGTGATCAGCAGGTTCCGCTCCGCGAAGGAGTTCCCGGTCAGCCACCACATGCCCCCGGCAACGATCAGCACCACCGGTACGGCGATCCGGATCCGCCCGATCAGCAGCCCCGCCAGCACGCCACCGGCGAATCCACCAAGCACGAGCAGGTCGACGCGCAACGGTACGAAGGCCGTCGTACCCTCCGGAAGACCCTTCAGGTACGTCGCGAAGAAGCCGCCCACGAACCAGGCGACCACCGCGGCCGGAATCGACCACAGGTAGCGCATCACAAACCCCGTTCCCACCCCGCCGATCCCATCGGAAGGGGCGGACGGGGTCAGTGCTGGGCTCTCTCGACCTTACTCTTCAAGATTTCCGGTGTGTCGACAGTAGCTCCCTCGGACCGCAACCAGGCGTCAAGACTCGCCCGATCCTGCAGAGACATGACCGCCACCACATCCCCGGCCCGCGCCTCGGCGACCAGTGCCTGCGTCGCGGCCAGCTCGGTCGGGTACGCCGGTACGTCCTCGACGCCCACCGAGGCAGCACCCGCCCGGAACACCGCCTCCAGCTCTTCCGGCGGCCGTCCGCGCAGGTACTCGCTCTTGTGCCCGATCGTGACCCGGTCGGCCGCCCGCGCACCCATCGCGCCGAGCGCCGCGACCATGTCGTCGGCCCGGTCCCCCGGCGAACCCATCGCCAGCATCAGCCGGCCGCCGGCCGGCCGGACGCCGTTCATGATCTCGATCAGCGCCTCCAGCCCGGCCTCGTTGTGCGCGAGGTCGATCACAACGGTGAAGTCGCGCAGCGAGTACATGTTCATCCGGCCGGGGTTGTTCTCGTTCGGCGCGAACGTGGTCAGGCCGTCGATCACCGCCGCCCGGGACAGGCCGAGGCCGAGCGCCGCCGACGCCGCCGCGAGGGTGTTCTCGACGTTGTAGTGCGACAGGCCGGAGAGCGTCATCGGTACGTCGACCACCTTGACCAGCGGCTCCGGGTCGCGGGACTGGTCCAGTACGGTGACGAATCCGTCCAGTACGGTCGTCGCCCGGCCGCCCTCGTCCAGTACGGTCCGGATCGACGGCGAGTCGGGGTCCCGCGAGAACACCCAGCACTTCGCCGGTGAGCCGAGCCGCATCGCGAACGTCCGCGGGTCGTCACCGTTCACCACGCACCAGCCACGCGGCCGGGTGATCTGGGTGATGACCGCCTTCACCTCGGCGAGCTGGTCGATGGTGTCGATACCGCCCAGGCCGAGGTGGTCGGCGGTGACGTTGGTGACGACGGAGACGTCGTTGTACGCCACGCCGATGCCCCGGCGGAGGATGCCGCCCCGCGCGGTCTCGGTGACCGCGAGCTGGATGCCCGGCTGGGACAGCACCTGCCCGGCGCCGCTCGGCCCGGAGAAGTCGCCGTACTTGACCAGTTCACCGTCGAAGTACACGCCGTCGGTGCTCGACCAGCCGACGTGCAGCCCGGCGGCGCGGCCGATGTGCGCGATCATCCGCGAGGTGGTCGTCTTGCCGTTCGTACCGGTGACCGCGATCACCGGGACCTTCGGCCGCAGCGTCGGCGGCGCGTTGCCCGGCGGTTCGTTCCGGACCCGGTCGCCGACGGTCGCGATCAGCTCGCTCAGGTCGGCTTCGTGGTCGGGGCGGAAGGCGTCCAGTACCTCGACGATCCCGGCGCCGAGCGCCCGCGCGCGGCCCTCGTGCGCCCACGGGAACGCGACCACCAGCCGGCGGACGTCGGTCTCCGGGCGGACCCGGACGCCGATCCGGCCGATCCCGGCGCCGCGGGCGATCCGGCGGACGATGTGCCCGGCGACCCGGATCGCGAACCGCTGCCGGAACCCGGACCCGATCCGGCCCGGCCGGGTCGCGCCCAGCCCGATCGCCTGCGCGTACGCCTTCGCGGCCGGCGCCGGTGCGTCCACGAGCGCCGACACGTCCAGCGTCAGCTTCACCGCGGCACGACTGAAGTAGAGGTTGGCACCGTCGAGGACGCGGAGCTCAACCAGAGCTGTGGCCATCAGGCACCCATCGCGTGGTAGCCGCCGTCGACGTGCACGATCTCGCCGGTGGTCGAGGGGAAGAAGTCACTCAGCAGCGCGACGATCGTGCGGCCGGTCGGCTCCAGGTCGGTCGGGTCCCAGCCCAGCGGAGCGCGCTCCAGCCACGGCTCCTCGAACTTCTCGAACCCCGGGATCGCCTTCGCGGCCAGCGTCTTCAGCGGGCCGGCCGAGACCAGGTTGCAACGGATGCCCTGGGCACCGAGATCACGCGCGAGGTACCGGTTGGTCGACTCGAGCGCCGCCTTCGCGACCCCCATCCAGTCGTACCCCGGCCAGGCGACGGTCGCGTCGAAGGTCATCCCGACGACGCTGCCACCCCGGCTCATCAGCGGCGCGCAGGCGACCGCAAGAGCCTTCAGGCTGTACGCGGAGACCTGCACCGCGTGCGACACGTCCTCCCACGGGCCGTCCAGGAACTTGCCACCGAGGATCGTCTCCGGGTTCCCGTACGCGATCGAGTGCACGACCCCGTCGAGGCCGTCGACGTGCTCGCGGACGGCGTCCGGTAGGGCGGCCAGATGCTCCGGATTCGTGACGTCCAGCTCCAGTACCGGCGATTCCGTGGGTAGCCGTTTGGCGATCCGTTTGGTGATGCCGAGCGCGCGGCCGAAGTTGGAGATGAGCACGGTCGCGCCCTGCTCCTGCGCGACTTTGGCGGTCGCGAAACCGATCGAAGTGTCGAGCGTGACGCCCGCGACCAGGATGCGTTTGCCGTCGAGGATGCCCACCGGCAGGACCTTTCTGAGAACGAAACGAGATGGTCAGTTGCCCATGCCGATGCCGCCGTCGACCGGGATCACCGCGCCGGTGATGTAGCCGGCCTCCTCGGACGACAGCCAGCGGACCGCGTTCGCGATCTCCTCGGTCCGGCCGAACCGGCCGAGCGGGATCTGGCCCAGGTACTGCTTCTGGGTGTCCTCGGGCAGCACCGCGGTCATGTCGGTCTCGACGAAACCGGGAGCGACCACGTTCGCGGTGATGCCGCGGCTGCCCAGCTCGCGGGCGATCGACCGGGCCATCCCGATCAGGCCGGACTTGCTGGCCGCGTAGTTCACCTGGCCCGGCGAGCCGAGCAGGCCGACCACCGAGGAGATGAACACGATCCGGCCCTTGCGCAGCCGCAGCATGCCCTTCGCGGCCCGGCGCGCGACCCGGAACGACCCGGTCAGGTTGGTCTGGATCACCGCGTCCCAGTCCTCGTCGGACATCCGCAGCAGCAGCGTGTCGCGGGTGATGCCGGCGTTCGCCACCAGTACCTCGACCGGGCCGTGCTGCTCGGCGATGGTCTCGAACGCGGCATCCACCTGCTCCTGGTCGGTGATGTCGCACTTCACCCCGAGGAACCCGTCGGGCGGCGGGCTGGTGTTGTACGTGACCGCGACCTGATCGCCGGCCTCCTTGAACGCCGTCGCGATCGCCAGCCCGATCCCCCGGCTGCCGCCGGTCACCAACACAGACCTACCCACGAGTCCTCCTCACACGCACACCAGTCCGGACGAACGCTATCGCGAATCCGGACCGGCCCCGTGCACCGGCTCTGAGCGCGGGCTGGGTCAGGAGTCCTCGAGCCGGAAACCCACCTTCATCCCGACCTGGTAGTGGTCGATCTGGTTGTCGACGACGTGCCCGCGGATCTCGGTCACCTCGAACCAGTCGAGATGCCGCAGCGTCTCCCCGGCCCGCGCGATCCCGTTCGTGATCGCCTGGTTCACGCCTTCCTTGGAGGTGCCCACGATCTCGGTCACCCGGTACGTGCGATCCGTCATTGAACAAACCTTCCATCCTGGCTGCGCCCGGGCGGAGGACGCGGCGTACCGTTGGTCCTGGTGAGGAGGATAGATGTCGAGACGCCATGAGCGGAGCGACGCGGACGTCATTTCGGTGACCAGCGCCCAGCCTGGCCGGTCCGAGGACCTGGACAGCCGGATCGTCAGGTACGCGTGGATGATGTCGATCCGGATCGTCTGTTTCGTGCTCGCCGTCCTCACCCCGTCGCCGTGGCGCTGGCTGTTCGTGGTCGGCGCGATCGCGCTGCCGTACTTCGCGGTCGTGCTGGCGAACGCGCACCGGTCCGCGACCACCCCCGCCGCGGACCCGTACCTGGCCCCCGCGCGGCCCTCGATCGGAGGACGCCCGACGGTGGTCGTCCCCACGGATCAGGACCCGGATCAGGACCCGGCTGACGGTCCGGAAACCGACACCGAAAAGTGATCTGGGTCGGGACTGGAAAACATGTGCCTATCCGTGTCAGAATCTCCCGCGTGCTCTGAACTTCGGGATAGAAATTCAGGGACTTGATGCGGCGTCGGACGGCTCCCCCCGTGGCTGTCCGACGTCGCTTCATTTTGTCCGGCGTTCAATTTGTCCACGCTATTGATTATTGAGGCATCAGGAATGCAGAGGAATGACAGCGCGGTCTGCTCCGCGCGTGGCTGCGGCAAGCCGGCCACCTGGGCCTTGCGCTGGAACAACCCGAAGATCCACACGCCGGACCGGCGGAAGACCTGGCTCGCCTGTGACGAACACAAGGAGAGCTTGTCCGACTTCCTCGGCCGGCGGTCATTCCTGCGCGAGACCGAACCATTCAGCTGACGAATGTGCTGACCACCGGATAGCGAAAAACCGCATTTCCGGATTGGTCCGGTCCGGTCTCAACCGCCGATCGCCGACATCGGCCGGACCGGTTGCAGGAAGCTCGGGTCGTTGATGCCATGACCCGGCAGTTTGTTCACCATCGCGCGCCGCCAGCGATCGGCCAGTTCGGCGTCGCCGGCGCCGTCCCGGAGCGCGGTCCGCAAATCCGATTCGGTGCGGGCGAAGAGACAATCCCGGACCTGGCCGTCGGCGGTCAGCCGGACCCGGTCGCAGTCGCCGCAGAACGGCCGGGTGACGGACGCGATGATGCCGACCGTCCGCGGCCCGCCGTCGATCAGGAACGACTCGGCCGGCGCGCTCCCCCGCTTCGACGCGTCGTCGGGCGTCAGCGTGAAGCGCTCCGACAGCTTCGCCAGGATCTCGTCGGCGGTGACCATCGTGGCCCGGTTCCAGCCGTGCTGCGCGTCCAGCGGCATCTGCTCGATGAACCGCAGCTCGTACCCGTGCTCGAGACAGAACTCCAGCAGCTCCGGCGCCTGCGTGTCGTTCACGCCGCGCATCAGCACCGCGTTCACCTTCACCGGCGTCAGGCCGGCCTCGTGCGCGGCGGTGAGCCCGGCGAGTACGTCCTTGAGCCGGTCCCGGCGCGCGAGCTGCTGGAAGGTGTCCGGCCGGATCGTGTCCAGGCTCACATTAACCCGGTCCAGACCGGCTTCCTTCAGCGCGGCCGCCTGCCGGGCCAGACCGATCCCATTGGTCGTCAGCGAGACCTCGGGCCGCGGCTCGAGCGCGGTCGTACGCGCCACGATGCCGACCAGGCCGCGGCGCAGCAGCGGCTCGCCGCCGGTGTACCTGATCTCGCGGACGCCGAGGTGCGTGACCGCGACCGAGACGAGCCGGATCACCTCGTCGTCGGTGAGCAGCTCGGGCTTGCCGAGCCAGTCCAGTCCCTCTTCGGGCATGCAGTACGTGCAGCGCAGATTGCAACGGTCCGTGAGCGAGACCCGCAGGTCGGTGGCGACCCGGCCGTACCGGTCGGCCAGACCGTGCTGCGTCGTCTCCTGGATCGCCGTCATCCCACCAGCCTACGTGCCGAGTGCGGGCCATTTCAGGGTATGGCTTAAGTTCGAGATGTGGGTCGCATCTTGAATGTCCGCTGGATCTCCGCCGCGCTGGCGATCCTGGTACTGGCCGCCGTCTGCATCGCGCTCGGCCGCTGGCAGCTGCACCGGCTCGACGAACGCAAGGCGCGGAACACCGTCACCCGGACCAACCTGGCCGCGGCGCCCGCGCCGCTGGACCAGATCCTCGGCCCGCAGGGGGTCGTCGGCGACCAGCACGCGTGGCGTACGGCGACGGTGACCGGGAAGTACGACGCGTCGAAGCAGGTCGTGCTCAAGTACCGCAATGTCAACGACAAGCCCGGCTTCGAGATCGTCACGCCGCTGATGCTGCCGAACGGCAAGGCGGTCCTGGTGGACCGGGGGTTCCTGGCCCGGCAGAGCTCGGAGCTGATGCCACAGCATGTGCCCGCGGTACCCAGCGGCGAGGTGACCGTAACCGGCCGGCTGCAACGCAGCGAACGCGGCGGCCACACCAGCGGCGGAACGCCGGACGACGGTACGGCGCGGCTGATCAACGGACCGGACTTCGCGAAGGTCCTCAACCTGAACCTGTACGACGGGTACCTGACGATCGACAAACAGGAACCGGCCAACGACCCGGCGTTCGGCGCGTTCCCCGGTCCGGAGATCGACGACGGGCCACACTTCTTCTACGCGCTGCAGTGGTTCTTCTTCGCCCTGCTCGCGGTCGGCGGACTCGTCTACTTCACCAGACAGGGAGGGCGCGATGACCAGTCGGAGGACGACGAAGTCGTCGAGCAGTCCGAGGAAGCCCGTGCCGGAGCGGCGGATTGAGGACTACGCGCTGATCGGTGACCTGCAGACGGCCGCACTGGTCTCGAAGCAGGGCTCGATCGACTGGCTGTGCTTCCCGCGCTTCGACTCACCGGCCTGCTTCGCCGCGCTGCTCGGCAGCGACGACAACGGGCACTGGCGGATCGCGCCGCGGGACGCCGACGCCGTGAGCAGCAGGCACTACCGGGGCGACACGCTCGTACTCGAAACCGAATGGTCGACGCCCTCGGGTTCGGTCCGGGTGATCGACTTCATGCCACCGCGGGACGCGGCCCCGGATGTCGTCCGGATCGTGGAGGGCATCAGCGGCTCGGTCGAGATGCGGTCCGAGCTGAAGCTGCGGTTCGACTACGGTCATGTGGTGCCGTGGGTACGGCGGTCCAACGGCCAGATCGACGCGATCGCGGGACCGGATGCGGTTTCGCTGCGGTCCGATGTGCATCAGTACGGGCGGGATCTGACCACGTACAGCGACTTCCGGATCGCCGAGAACGATCGCGCGTGGTTCGTCCTCACCTGGCATCCGTCGCACCACTCCGTACCGGAACCGACCGACGCGCTCGGGGCGCTCGAACCGACGGAGAAGTTCTGGACCGACTGGATCGGGCGTACGACGCGCGCGACCGATGTGAAAGAGACCGCGGTCAGCGAGGAAGTCACCCGTTCGGTGCTGACGCTCAAGGCGCTCACGTACGCGCCGTCCGGCGGCATCGTCGCGGCCCCGACCACGTCCTTGCCGGAAGCACTCGGCGGCGGCCGGAACTGGGACTACCGGTACTGCTGGTTGCGCGACGCAACGATGACGCTCTCGGCGATGCTGCGCGCCGGGTACACCGACGAGGCCGAAGCCTGGCGGAACTGGCTGCTCCGCGCGATCGCCGGCTCCCCCGAGGACCTGCAGATCATGTACGGCGTGACCGGCGAACGCCGGCTGACCGAGTTCGAGGCCGGCTGGCTGCCCGGGTTCGGCTCGTCGGCTCCGGTCCGGGTCGGGAACGCGGCCGCCGAACAACTCCAGCTCGACGTGTACGGCGAAGTGATGGACGTCCTTGCCCTCGCGCGCGAGGCGCAGATCGGCGCGACCGACGAAGCCTGGCAGGTGCAGCGCGGCTTGATGCGCCACCTCGAAGACATCTGGGATCAGCCGGACGAAGGCATTTGGGAGGTCCGCGGCGGCCGGCAGCACTTCACGTACTCGAAGGTGATGGCGTGGGTCGCGTTCGACCGGGCGGCCCGCGCGGTGGAACGGTTCGGCCTGAGCGGTCCGGCCGCCGAATGGAAAGCGCGGGCGGCCGAGATCCACAAGGAGGTCTGCGACCAGGCGTACGACCCGGACCGCAACTCGTTCACCCAGGCGTACGGCAGCAAGGCACTCGACGCGGCCGTACTGCTCATTCCACAGGTGGGATTCCTGCCCGCCGATGATTCGCGCGTGGTCGGCACGGTGGACGCGGTGCAGCGGGAGCTGGCCTCGGACGGCTTCGTCCGGCGGTACCTGACCGAGCACACCGACGACGGCCTGGAAGGCGATGAGGGTACGTTCCTGATCTGCTCGTTCTGGCTCGCGGACTCGTTGGCAATGATCGGCCGGGTCGGCGAAGCGCGGGACCTGTACGAGAAGCTGGTTGCCCTGCGCAACGACGTCGGGCTGCTGGCGGAAGAGTACGACGCGAACTCCGGGCGGATGCTCGGCAACTTCCCGCAGGCGTTCTCGCACCTCGGCCTGGTCAACACCGCCTGGCACCTGACCACCGCCGAGTCTCCGCTGCGCCGCTCGGCCTACTAGGGCACCAGCGACTCTTGCCGTCGGCCACTGTTCGAGGTGCGCGGTTGGGGGTGGTGGGGCAGGATGGTGGTGTGGACCTTGGACTGCGCGACCGCACCTACATCGTCACCGGCGCCAGCGCCGGGCTCGGCTTCGCCACCGCGAAGGCGCTGGCCGGCGAGGGCGCCCGGCTGGTGATCTCCAGCCGCAACGAGGAGTCGATCGCGCGGGCCGCGGCCGAGCTCGGCGAGAACGTCGTCGGCATCCCGGTCGACAACGCCGACCCGGACAGCGCCGAGCGGCTGGCCGCGACCGCGATCGCCAAGTGGGGCGCGCTGCACGGCGCGCTGATCAGCGTCGGCGGTCCGCGGCCCGGCAGCGCGCTGGAGACCGCCGAGGACGACTGGCGGGCGGCCTTCGACAGCGTCTTCCTCGGCGGCCTGCGGATCGCCCGCGCGGTCGCCCGGGCCGGCGCGGAGGACACGTCGATCGCCTTTGTGCTCTCCTCATCGGTGAAGTCACCGATCCCCGGCCTGGCGATCTCCAATGGCCTGCGCCCCGGCCTGGCGATGGTGGCGAAGACGCTGGCCGACGAGCTCGGCCCGAACGGCATCCGCGTCAACGGCCTGATGCCCGGCCGGATCGCCACCGACCGCCTCAAGGAGCTGGACGGCAAGGCCGGCGACCCCGACGCGGCCCGCCGCGCCTCGGAGAAGACGATCCCGCTCCGCCGCTACGGCACCCCCGACGAGTTCGGCCGGGTCGCCGCCTTCATCCTCTCCCCCGCCGCCTCCTACCTGACCGGCACCATCATCCCCGTAGACGGCGGCGCCCTGCGTTCTCTTTAGGGGTCGCTCTAACCCCACTGCCCCGGGACGTAGTCGCCGGCGGGCTGCTGGGTGATGACGTTCAGGCGGTTCCAGGTGTTGATGCCGGCGATCGCGACGACCAGCGCGGCCAGTTGTTCCTCGCTGTAGTGCTTGCTCGCGTTCAGCCACACGTCGTCGGGGACCCCTCCGGCCCCGTCGGCGATCCGGGTGGCGGACTCCGCCAGCTCCAGGGCGGCGCGTTCCGCGTCGGTGTACACGGTCGCCTCGCGCCAGGCAGCGACCAGGTTGATCCGGACCGCGGTCTCACCGTGGTGCGCCAGGTCCTTCGAGTGCATGTCGACGCAGACGGCGCAACCGTTGATCTGGCTGACCCGAAGCTCGAGCAGCTCCAGCGTGGCGAGCGGGATTCCCGCGTCCAGCGCGACCCGCGCACCGGCGTTGAAGTGCTTGATGAACTTCCCCAGCACCGGGTTGGTGAACAGGTCCAAACGGGCGTTCATAGTGATGTCTCCTTCGCGTTTTTCGCTGACACCACTACGACGAGACACCTCCGGGAAGTGTCAGGTCTCGATCCGGTTGCCCTGCTCGTCCCAGTGCTCGGCGACCTTCTTGCTCGGCTGCACGCGGGGCGGTTCGCCGGGCATCTTCGGGTAGTCCGGCGGGAAGTTCAGCTCGCCGCCCGGCAGTTCCTCCCACAACCGGAGCAGTGCGTCGATGGAGTACGCCGTGTCGTCCATGTCCGCCCACGGATCACCGTCTGACAGGTACTCCGGAACCGTGTGCAGGTTGAACTTCCGCGGGTCGTCCACCTCCGCGAGACGCGCCCAGCTCATCGGCGTACTGACCGGTGCTCCGGGACGCGGGCGTAGTGACCAGGCGCCGGCCACGGTCCGGTCGCGGAGGTTCTGGTTGAAGTCCAGGAAGATCTGCGCGTCGCCGCGTTGTTCCTTCCACCAGGCAGTCGTCACCCGGTCGTCGCGCCGCTCCAGCTCCCGGCCGAGACCGATCGCCGCATGCCGTACCTGGTCGAAGCTCCACTCCGGCTGGATGCGTACGTAGATGTGAATTCCCCGGTTCCCGCTGGTCTTCGGGTACCCGCGCAGGCCCAGCTCTTCGAGCAACTCCTTGGCGACACCAGCCACCTGTCGCGCGTCGGTGAAGGTCGCGCCGGGTTGTGGGTCGAGGTCGATGCGGAGCTCGTCCGGCCGGTCGAGGTCGGTCTTGCGCACTGCCCACGGGTGAAAGGTCAGCGTGCCCATCTGCGCCGCCCACACCGCGGCACCGAGCTCGGTCAGGCACAGCTCGTCGATCGGGCGGCCGTTCGGGGTGAGTACGCGGCAGGTCTCCAGCCAGTCCGGCGCGCCTTTGGGCAGGCGCTTGGAGTAGAACCCGTCGCCGGTCTGGCGGCCGATCGAGTCGACCGACAAGGTCATCCCCTCGCGCCAGCCACCGGGCCAGCGCTCCAGCGCGACCGGACGGTCGCCAGACGCGTGCATGAACGCCGGGCCGACGGCGATGAAGTACTCGCAGACCTGCTGCTTGGTAACCGCCGGCGCCCAGTCGGTCGCCTCGTACACGACCCGGTCCGGGCTGGTGACCCGGACTTCGCGCTCGCCGACGGGGACCATCAAGGCTGTGCTCTTCGCCATGCCGAGACGGTATCTCCCCGGGCCGACAACAGGCCGACAAACAGGCCGACAATCGGGCCGGCAACCGGCAGGCAAATGGGCCGGCGAACCCGGGCACTTCGGCTCCGGGCAGCCCGGCCGCGGCCGAAAGGGCAAATTTTCTTCACCTCTGGCCACGGTAGGTGACCGGGCGGTAACGTTCCAGCACCTCGTTCCTGGGGCGTGAGGCCCCCGGGACACCTGACAAGGAGCGCGAGGATGAACAGATCCGCCCTGTTCGCCGCTGCCACCGCAGTGGTGACCACTACCGCCCTCGGACTGACCAGCGCAACCACCGCAAGCGGTGCCCCCACCGGTTCCGCGTCGGCGAAGCCCTCCCCAGCCGCGGCCGTCGCCGACGCGAGGGCCGCCATCAGCAACAACCTGACCGCGTTGCGGGCCACCACGGCCGACGCGTTCGTGGTCAAGGACGTGATCGTCGACGGCGACGGCGCGAGCCACGTCCGGATGGACCGCACCATCGACGGCCTGCCCGTACTCGGCGGCGACGTCGTCGTGCACCAGGCCAAGGACGGCGCGTTCAAGAGCGCCAGCCTGACATTGACCAGGAGCGCGAACGTCGGCCGTACGCCCAAGGTGAGCGTCGCGACCGCGACCGCGACGGCCCTCACGAAAGGCCTGACCGCGCAGGGCAAACCGAGTCTGGTGATCGAGGCCCGCAAGGGCGCCCCGCGACTGGCCTACCTGGTCACCACCGCCGGCACCCAGAAGGACGGTACGCCGAGCCGGATCACCACCACGATCGACGCCCTGACCGGTGCGAAGCTGGTCAGCGAGCAGCACATCGAAACGGCCACCGGCGATGGCAAGAGCCTGTACTCCGGCACTGTCCCGCTGGAGACCAGTACGGCGACCGGCGGCTTCACGCTGACCGACGCGACCCGCGGCAACGGCTTCACCGCCGACGCGAACAACAAGACCGACTCGATCCTCTGCCAGCTGTTCCAGCTCGGCTGCCCGACGCCGACCAGGTTCGTCGACGCGGACAACCACTGGGGTACGGGTACCAACGCCGACCGCGCTACTGCCGCCGTCGACGCGCACTACGGCGCCGAGACCACGTTCGACTACTACAAGAACGTGCACGGCCGGAACGGCATCTTCGGCGACGGCAAGGGCGTACCGAGCCGGGTGCACTACGGCACGAACTACGTGAACGCGTTCTGGGACGGCAAGCAGATGACGTACGGAGACGGTGACAACGTCGCCGCCGGTCCGTTGGTCTCGCTCGACGTGGCCGGCCACGAGATGTCCCACGGCGTCACCGAGCACACCGCGAACCTCACGTACTCCGGTGAGTCCGGCGGCCTGAACGAGGCGACCAGCGACATCTTCGGCACCCTGGTCGAGTTCTCCGCGAACAACGCGTCCGACCCGGGTGACTACTACATCGGCGAGAAGATCATGAAGGACCGCCCGGCGCTGCGCTTCATGGACAAGCCGAGCAAGGACGGCAACTCGCCGGACTGCTACACCTCGAGCGTCGGCAACCTGGACGTGCATTACTCGTCCGGTATCGCGAACCACTTCGCGTACCTGCTCGCCGAAGGCACCGGCGCGAAGACGATCGGCGGTCTTCCGCACAACTCGCCGACGTGTGACGGTTCGACCCTCACGGGCATCGGTCACGACAAGCTCGGCAAGATCTGGTACCGGGCGCTGACCACGTACATGACCAGCGGCACCACGTACGCCCAGGCCCGGACCGCGACTCTCAACGCGGCCACCGACCTGTACGGCGCGACCAGCCCCGAGCGCGCCGCCGTCGCGGCCGCCTGGACCGCCGTCGCGGTGAACTGACCTCCGGATGACGGGTTGTGTGACCGCTGGCGCGTTACAACAGGCCGGCGGTCACATAAGCCGGCAGTGGCAGGGGCGAGCTGTGCGAAGGATCACCCGTGCCTTTGCGAGGCGCAGCCGGGTGTTCATGTGCTGGACCTTGGAAGGACCACATGCTGGTGTGAGAATCCGGGCCATGTCTGCCCTGAACCGACCGCGGCGCCGCCTGGGCGCCCTCGCGGTCACGACCAGTCTCTTCGCCTCCGGGCTCGCGGTGGCGATCGCCGCCGCGCCCGCGCAGGCCACTTCGGCCGATGTGGTCATCACGGAGGTGTACGGCGGTGGCGGCAACAGCGGCGCGCCGTACACCAACGACTTCGTTGAGCTGACCAACAACAGCTCCGCCCCGGTCGACGTCAGCGGCTGGTCGATCCAGTACGCGTCCGCGGCCGGTGCGTCGTGGCAGGTGACGAAGCTGGCCGGCAGCATCGCGCCCGGCGCCACGTACCTCGTCCAGGAGGCGGGCGGCGCCAACGGCCAGCCGATGCCGGCGCCGAACGTGACCGGCACGATCCCGATGTCCGCCACCGCCGGCAAGGTCGCGCTGGTCACCAACCAGACCGCCCTCGCCTGCGGTTCCACCTGCCACGCCGACCCCGCCGTCCGTGACTACGTCGGCTTCGGTACGGCGAACGACTCCGAGACCGCGCCCGCGCCCGGCCTGTCGAACACGACCTCGGCCGCCCGCTCGAACCCGAAGCAGGACACCGACAACAACAGCGCGGACTTCGTCGCCGGCAATCCGTCGCCGGGCACTCTGACCGGCGGACCGGCCGAGCCGCCGGTGGACGCGAAGATCCACGACATCCAGGGCGCCGCGCACCGCTCGCCGCTGGAGGGCAAGCGGGTCAGCAACGTCACCGGCGTGGTGACCGCGAAGAGCGGCAGCGGGTTCTGGTTCCAGGACACCCAGCCGGACGACAACCCGGCCACCAGCGAGGGTCTGTTCGTCTTCACCAGCTCCGCGCCGACGGTTTCGGTCGGCGACGCGCTGAACATCGAGGGCACGGTCGCCGAGTTCCGCCCCGGCGGCTCCGGCGGGACGACGAACCTGACCACGACCGAGCTGACCAACCCGAAGATCACCGTGACGGGTACGGCCGCCGTGCCCGCTGCGACGATCGTCGGCCCGGGCGGGCGGGTGCCGCCCTCGACCGTCATCGACGACGACTCGACCGGTGACGTCGAGAAGACCAGCACCGCCTTCGACCCGGCCAACGACGGTCTGGACTTCTGGGAGTCGCTCGAGGGCATGCGGCTCGGCATCAACGAGCCCGAGGTCACCGGTCCGACCAGTTCGTTCCGGGAGATCCCGGTGGTCCCGGCCGGTTCGGGCGTACGTACGGTCCGCGGCGGAATCCTCTTGCAGAAGACCGACAGCAACCCCGAGCGGGTCATGCTGGACGACGTACTGGCGCCGATGCCCGACGCGAAGACCGGCGACAAGCTGGCCGGCGTGGTGACGGGCGTACTCGACTACTCGTTCGGCAACTACAAGTTCCTGCCGACCGCGACGCCGGCGGTGATCGACGGCGGGCTGAAGCGCGAGGTCACCAAGGCCTCGTCGCCGGCGCAGCTGTCGGTGGCCACGTTCAACGTGGAGAACCTGGACCCGAACGACGGTGACGCCAAGTTCGACGGGCTCGCGCAGGTCGTCGTCCGCAACCTGGCCGCGCCGGACATCCTCGGCCTCGAGGAA
Source organism: Kribbella hippodromi (assembly GCF_039531045.1). Classification (NCBI taxonomy): domain Bacteria; kingdom Bacillati; phylum Actinomycetota; class Actinomycetes; order Propionibacteriales; family Kribbellaceae; genus Kribbella; species Kribbella hippodromi. The sequence continues at coordinate 117,737 of NZ_BAAAPH010000010.1, forward strand.
GTGCAGGACAACGACGGCGCGATCAACTCCGGCACCACCGCTGCCGACAAGACCCTGAACCTGCTGGCCGCCGCGATCGTGAAGGCGGGCGGGCCGCAGTACGCGTGGCGGCAGATCGACCCGGTGAACAACGCCGAGGGTGGCGAGCCGGGCGGCAACATCCGGGTCGCGTTCATGTACCGGACCGACAAGCCGGTGAAGTTCGTCGACACCCCGGGCGGCGGCTCGACGGTCGCGACCACGATCACCACCGACCGGGCCGGCCGGCCGCACCTGAGCGCGTCGCCGGGCCGCGTCGACCCGGCCAACCCGGGCTGGGCCGCCACCCGGGTGCCGCTCGCGGGCGAGTTCAAGTGGCACGGCCAGACGGTGTTCGTGGTGGTCAACCACTTCAGCTCGAAGGGCGGCGACGACCCGCTCTGGGGCCGGTTCCAGCCGCCGGTGCAGTCCAGCGCGCCGAAGCGGCACCAGCAGGCCGCCGCGGTCCGCGGGTTCGTGGACCAGATCCTCGCCAAGGACAAGGGCGCGAACGTCGTCGTCCTCGGTGACCTGAACGACTTCGACTGGTCGCAGACCGCGGACATCCTGGTCGGATCGGGCAAGACCGCGCTGGTGGACCTGCCGCGGACCTTGCCGCTGCCGGAGCGGTACAGCTACGTGTTCGAGGGCAACAGCCAGATCCTGGACCAGATCCTGATCTCGCAGAACCTGCGCCTGGCCGCCTCGTACGACGTGGTGCACATGAACGCGGAGTTCCCGGACCAGATCTCCGACCACGACCCGCAGGTGGTGAAACTGATCCCGTTGCCGTCCTGGGTGCGGTGATCTGACCTGACCTGACCTGACCTGACGGGACGGTTACGGCGTGGGGCCCGGACGTGCTTCGGCTTGTCCGGGCACCGATACTTGAGACGTGACAGATTCCACCAAGCAGTACGCCGTACAGAAGTCGGACGCGGAGTGGAAGGCGCAGCTGTCCCCCGCCGAGTTCCAGGTGCTGCGCAAAGCCGGTACGGAGCGGGCGTTCACCGGTGAGTACACCGACACCAAGACGGTCGGCGTGTACAAGTGCCGGGCGTGTGACGCGGAGCTGTTCCGCAGCGAGTCCAAGTTCGAGTCGCACTGCGGCTGGCCGTCGTTCTTCGCGCCACTCGCCGAGGACCGGGTCGAGTACATCGAGGACTCCACCCTCGGCATGAAGCGCGTCGAGGTCCGCTGCGCCAACTGCGGCTCCCACCTGGGCCACGTCTTCGAGGGCGAGGGCTACCAAACCCCCACCGACCTCCGCTACTGCATCAACAGCATCAGCCTCACCCTGGCCCCGGCCTGAGCCAGACCACCGGTCACCCGGTCTGGTTCTAGACTGGGTCGGCTGGTGGCTCCTCGGAAGGGATTTTGGTGGCTGACGACATCCGTAGACCGCGGGTTCTGGATGTACTGGCGGCGGCGGAGCCGTGGGAGGTGCCGGCGGAGTGGATCGCGGGCGTCCGGGCCCGGTTGCAGGGCTGGGCGGACGATCCGCACTCGCTCCGGCCGTTGCGCTCGGACGCGTTCCCGGATTTCGTCAAGGGCACCCCGGCGGCGGTCTGGTTCACCCATCAGGTGGCGCCGCTGCTGACCGGCTGGATTCCGGTCCTGCACGGTGACTACGCGGACATTTCGTCCCAGCTGACCCACGATTTCCACCGTTCCTCGTCGCGGCTGGGCGGAGCCGGCCACGTCATCTACACCGCTCCGACCGACTGGCACCTGCAGGCGATCGCCGGCGCCCGCGGCTTCCGCGAGGCCGGCCGCAAGCAGGCGCTGCAGTTGTCCCGGGACGTCGTCAGCCTGTTCGTCGACGCCCCGCCGATGGCCGCCCGCGCCACGGCGCTGGCAGCTGCCTTCGACCGCGCGCTGACCGACCGGCAGAGCGCCCACTTGCACATGACCGGCGAGTACGACGAGATCGTCAGCTACTGGCGCAACGACGCCCTGAAGGACAGTGAGCGCGCCGTACTCCCGGAGCTCGCCGGCCCGACCGCCGCGCTGCGGTACTCGCTGAACGGGATCCGCGACGCGCACGCCCGGCTGCTGATGACCACCCCGGACGAGTACGCGGGCGACTTCGCTCAGCTGATGGCCGAGCTGATCCTCGCCACCCGGCTGCGCGGCATTCCGCAGTCGGTCGCGACGATCCTCGGCAGCGCGACCCAGGACGTCGAGAAGGCCCTCAGCGACCTCCACCGGACGTTCAACGCGCAGACCTGGTTCGGTCACGTACACCAGTGGCTGTCTCGCGCGATCCGGCACGACCAGGCGGACCTGGCGCGTACGTGGGGCGCCGCCGCGACCCGGGTGTCGATCCACCTGGCCGGCGTACTCAACAAAGGCGCCTGGCCGGAGCCGGAGGTGCCGGACCTGACATCGCTCTTCCGCGTCCTGGACCGGGAACGCTGGAGTATGGAGACCGCTGCCGCCGCGGACCAGTCGACCTCGCTGTCGGACGCCTGGAACAACGTCCCCGACAACACCTCGCCCGGTTCCGGGGCGAGCGGTGGCGAGCTCGACGAGCCGCTGCCCGCGCCGGTCGACTTCAGCGACAACCCGCTCGCGGAGCTCGACTCGCTGATCGGCCTGGAGTCGGTCAAGGACGCGGTTCGCCGGATGGTGGCCGAGGTGAAGACCAACCTGCGGCGTACGGAACTGGGCCTGCCCAGCCATGAACGCGCCCGGCACATGGTCTTCGTCGGCAAGCCCGGTACCGCGAAGACCACGATCGCGCGACTGCTCAGCCGGATCTACCACCAGCTCGGCGTCCTCGAGAAGGGCCACGTGATCGAGGTCGACCGCTCCGACCTGGTCGGGTCCAGCGTCGGTACGACCGCCCCGATGACGGCCGGCAAGTTCCGCGAGGCGCTCGGCGGCGTGCTGTTCGTCGACGAGGCGTACACGCTGGTGCCCGAGAACACCCCGGGCGACTACGGCCTGGAAGCGGTCGCGACGATCCTGAAGCTGATGGAGGACCACCGCAACGACTGCATCGTGATCGTCGCCGGGTACCACCGCGAGATGCAGCGGTTCATGGAGTCCAACACCGGTCTGCAGTCCCGGTTCCCGAAGCTGCTGTCGTTCAGCGAGTACGACACCGATCAGCTGGTCGCGATCTTCGAGCTGCAGGCCCGGCAGAAGGGCATGATCTACGGCGAGGAAGTGCTGGACAAGGTCCGCAGCGTGATCCCGCCGGCGCCGCGTGGGCACAACTTCGGCAACGGCCGGTTCATCCGGAACATCCTCGAGGAAGCGATCTCCAACCAGGCCACCCGATTGTCGACGCGCAACCCCGACAGCCTGACCGAGCGGGACCTGCGGGAGCTGATCCCGATCGACGTGAAGCCGCCGACGTCGATGCGCGCCGAGGACTACCTGCTGCAGAAGCCCGGTACTTAACTCTCAGACCGGAGTGGCGAGCGCGACCGGGTTGCCCTCCGGGTCGGCCAGGTAGCCCTGGCGTTCGCCCCACGGCATGGTGGCCGGCTCCTGCAGTACCGGGTGGCCGGCCGCCCGGAAGCGCTCCACCTCGGCGTCGACATCATCGACGTACACGAACAGCTCGAACCGCGGGCCGGTGCCGACGGTGATGCCGAGCTGTGCCTCCGGCCAGTCGGCGACCGCGATGCCCAGCGACGAGTCGCCCCGTTCGAGCCCGACGTAGTGCGGGTCGCCCTCGAGCGGGAACTGGTACGTCGACTCATAGCCGAGCAAGGTGTAGAACGCGACGGACCGGCGTACGTCGCTGACGTACAACACCGGGAACGCCTTACGGGTCATCTGTGCCGCACTCTTTCCCCCCACCGCCCCGGTCAGACCAGGTTGGCGATCAGGTCGGCGACGCCGGTGCGCTTGCCGGTGTAGAACGGCGTCTCCTCGCGGACGTGCCGGCGCGCCGTCGACGCCCGGAGGTCACGCATCAGGTCGACCATCCGGTGCAGCTCGTCCGCCTCGAAGGCGAGCATCCACTCGTAGTCGCCGAGCGCGAAGGACGCGACCGTGTTCGCGCGGACATCCGGGTACGTACGCGCCTGCTGACCGTGCTCGGCGAGCATGAACCGGCGCTCCTCGTCCGGCAGCAAGTACCACTCGTACGAGCGGACGAACGGGTACACGCAGACATACGCCCGCGGCTCCTCATCGGCCAGGAACGCCGGGATGTGGCTCTTGTTGAACTCGGCCGGCCGGTGCAGCGCGAACTGCGACCAGACCGGGACCAGGTGCCGGCCGAGCCGCGAGCGGCGCAGCTGGTGATAGGCCTGCTGCAGCGCATCCGAGGTCGGCGCGTGCCACCAGATCATGAAGTCGGCGTCGGCGCGGAACCCCTCGACGTCGTAGATGCCGCGGATCACCACGTCCTCGGCAGCCAGCTTCCCGACCAGGTCGTTCAGCTCGGCGGTCAGCTCGTCCCGGTCCGCGTCACCGATCGGTGTCTCGACCTTGAACACCGACCACAGCGTGTACCGGATGACGTTGTTGAGCTCGCGTGCTTTCGGCTTACCAGTCACGACTTCATTGTCTCCAATGCCTCCAGGTGCGCCCGCACCCGGGTGGCCGCCCGGCCACCGGAGGCGACACACGCGGCGATTCCGACCCCTCGGTACGCCGCTCCACAGACCGCGAGGCCGGGTACGCCGGCAACCGCGGTCTCGACTCGATCGACCCGGTCCAGATGCCCGACCGCGTACTGCGGCAGGCCACCGCCCCAGCGCGTCACCAAGGATCCGATCACGGGGGTGTCCAGGCCAATCGCCTGCTTCAGATCAGACACAGCTAGCGCGATCAGCTCTTCGTCGGGGCGTTGCAGCACATACTCCTCGCCGAGCCGGCCGACCGACGTACGCAGTACGGCCAGGTCTCCCCCGGCCTCGGACGACCAGGCCCACTTCGCGTGTGAGTACGTCGACGCCTTGATCGTGCGCCCTTCGACGGACGGCACCAGGAACCCGGAGCCGGTCGCGCTTTCGGGCCAGTCGCTCTTCCGTACCGCCAGCGTGACGATCGCCATACTCGCGTACTCGATCGTCGCCAGCTCGGTCGACGCGGCCGGCACCAGCTCGGTCAGCATCCGCGCCGCGGGGGCCGCCGGTACGGCGACGATGACCGCATCCGCTGACAGGTAGGTCGGCGCGGGCACCGGACCTGCTTCCAGTACGTAGCCGTCGGCGTCCCGGGTGATCCGGCGGACCGCGAGCTTGCGGCGGATCTCGACGCCACGGGCGGTCAGGTCCTGTTCCAGCGCGCTGATGATGCGGTTCACGCCGCCGACAACGCCCGCGAACACCGGCTGGCCGGCGCGTTTTTGGCCTAGTTCACGCAGCTCGGCGGTGGCGGCGAGCAGGCTCGGGGCAGTGCGCAGTTTCGCGTACAGATCGGGCACCGCGGCCGCGAGGGAGATCTCGTCGGCCTTGCCCGCGTACACACCGCCGAGCAGTGGGTCGATCAGCTTGTCGGTCACGGACGCGCCCATCCGCTCGGCGACGAACCGGCCAATCGCTACGTCCTCGGTCAGCGCCGGCGCGGGCAGCTCGGCTTCGTGCGCGACCTGCTCCGCCGCATCGGTCCCAAGTACGTCCGTGGTCGCGGCGGGGTCGACCGGGACGCCCATCACGGTCGGCGGGATCGCGCGGATGCGATCGCCGACCCACAATCCCGCCGAGGTCGTCGCCGGGTGCTCGATCTGGTCGCCGAGCCCGAGCGCACGGATCAGCTCGACCGCCTCGGGCCGCCGGGCCAGCACCGACTCGGCGCCCAGGTCGACCGGTACGCCCGCGACCTCGCCGCCGGCCAGCTTCCCGCCGAGTCGCGGTGAACCTTCGAGGACGGTGATCTGCGGCGGGTTCGGTCCCGTCGCCAGCGCGTGCGCGGCGGCCAGGCCGCTGATCCCGCCGCCGATCACCACTACCCGGCTCACACGTCCTCCAAGATCAGTTCGTACTTCGTACCCGGCCCGAGGCTGGTGTGGGTGGACGCGACCGGCCGGAACCCCGCCCGGGTCAGCACCGCCTGCGAAGCGCCGTTGTGATTCGAGGCACCGGCCCACAGGGCGGTCAGCCCGTACTCGGTCGCGGCGATGCCGATCAGCGCACGGACCGCTTCGGACGCCAGCCCCTGGCCGGTCCACTTCTCCGCGATCCGGTACCCGAGCTCGGCCGCGCCGTTCTCGATGTCGACCAGGTTCACCCGGCCGGCCACGGCACCGGAGTCGTCGACCAGTACATGGAAGCGGCAGACGCCGGCCGCCTGCTCGGCGAGCAGCGCCGCGTGCCGGGTCGCGAAGGTGGCGAAGTAGTCGTCGCCACGGTCCGTGATCCAGGACGCGAAGTACGCCCGGTTCTCCTGCTCGAAGGCGAGGACCGCGTCGGCGTGCTCGGGCGTCAGCAGCTCCAGGGTGACCGGGTGATCCGGCAGCCGGATCACTCAGTACGCTCCGCCGACTTCGACTGGACGTACTTCACCACGCGGGCCAGCACCTCCGGGTCGGCGTTCGGCGGGACGCCGTGGCCGAGGTTGAAGATGTGACCGGGCGCCGCCTTGCCCTCTTCGAGGATGCGATCCAGCTCTGGCTCGATCGCGTCCCAGCCCGCGAACAGCAGCGCAGGGTCGAGGTTGCCCTGGACCGGCTTGGGCGCGCCCCCGGCGGCGGTGACGCGGCGTACGGCCTCGTCCAGCGGAACGCGCCAGTCGACACCGACCACATCCGCGCCGGCCGCACTCATCAGGCCGAGCAACTCACCGGTGTTCACGCCGAAGTGCACCCGCGGCACCTCGTACGCCTTCATCGCGTCCAGGACCTTCGCCGAGTGCGGTAGTACGAACCGTTCGTAGTCACGCGGTGACAATCCGCCGGCCCACGAGTCGAACAGCTGGATCGCCGACGCGCCTGCCTCGACCTGCACCGCCAGATACGCGATCGCGACGTCGGCCAGCCGGTCCGCCAGCGCATGCCATAGCTTCGGGTTGCCGTGCATCATCGCTTTGGTCTTGGCGAAGTCCTTGCTCGGGCCGCCCTCGACCAAGTACGACGCGACTGTGAAGGGGGCTCCCGCGAAGCCGATCAGGGGCGTACCCCCCAGCTCCTTGACGAGCTGCTGCACCGACTCGGTGGTGTACGGCACGTCCGCCGGAGTGACCGGCCGGATCCTTCCGACCCCCTCCGCGTCCCGGATCGGCTCCGCCACCACCGGGCCGACGCCGTGCTTGATGTCGATGTCGAATCCGGCCGACTTCAGCGGGGCGACGATGTCGGAGTAGAAGATCGCCGCGTCGACGCCGTAACGGCGGACCGGCTGCAGCGTTATCTCGACGACGAGCTCGGGCCGGGTGAGGGACTCGAGCATCGAGATCCCCTCCCGCACCTTGCGGTACTCGGGCAGCGCCCGGCCCGCCTGGCGCATGAACCACACCGGCGTGTACGGCGGCCGCTCACCCCGCGCGGCCAGCAGGTAGGCGGAACGGTCGGCGAGCGGTAACGTCGAAGGCACACAGCGATGATCCCACGCGGCCCCAGACCCGCTCACGGCACGGTCGCGGGGTGTTACCGGCGCGTCGTCGCCAGCGTCGGTGCGTAATCAGTCGTAGGCTGCCGATATGGGTGCCCGCAAGCAGGTCGACGCGCCACCCGCGGAGTTCGCCGAGGCAGTCTCGCAGTTACGAGGTGCCCGGTTCCGGCCCGAGGTTTTCGTCGAGGAGATGCCCGCGCCGCAGCGGATAGCACCGCACGCGGCCGCGGTCAGCGCGGACGTGACGGTCGACGGTGACGATGTCGCCACCGGCCGGCTGGTCGTCCTCTACGATCCCGCGGGGAACGACGCCTGGCAGTCGACCTTCCGCTGTGTCGCGTACGTGCGTGCCGCCGTCGAACCGGAGATGGTGACCGACGCGCTGCTCGGCGGCGTGGGCTGGACCTGGCTGATGGAGGCGCTGGCCGACCGCGGCGCCGACTACCTGGCACCGAGCGGTACCGTGACCAGAGTGGTATCGGAGAGCTTCGGCGGGATGGCCGACGACGACGCGACCGCGGAGATCGAGATCCGCGCGTCCTGGAGTCCCGTGCCCGGCCCCGGTGGCGTGGTCGACGTGACCAGGCACGCCGAGGCCTGGGGCGAGGTGCTCTGCACGGCGGCCGGGCTGCCGCCGGTTCCGCCGGGGGTGGTCGCGATGCCGACCCGGCGCGGACAGCGGGGCCGATGAGCTCAGCCGACCCCCAGCCGTCCACGGCGGACGACCCGATCGCGAACCTGCCCCTGCTGGAGCTCAGGGACGGGCTCTCGGAGGTCGTCGACAGCGATCCCGCGCTCGAAGACACGGTCGAGGCGTTCCGGTCCGGCAGCGGCCCGGTCGCCGTCGACGCCGAACGCGCTTCCGGCTACCGCTATTCACACCGTGCGTACCTGGTGCAACTGCGCCGTGAGGGCTCGGGCTCCGCGCTGGTCGACCCGATTCCGTTCGGCGACTTGTCCGCGCTCGGTGACGCCATCGTCGACACCGAATGGATCATCCACGCCGCGAACCAGGACCTGGCCTGCCTGGCCGAGGTCGGGATGGTGCCGCGGGAGGTGTTCGACACCGAGCTCGCCGGGCGGCTGCTCGGGTACCCGAAGGTCGGGCTCGCCTCGCTGGTGAGCGAGGTCCTCGGGTACCGGATGCGCAAGGAGCACTCCGCCGCCGACTGGTCGACCCGGCCGCTGCCGGCACCCTGGCTGGTGTACGCGGCGCTCGACGTCGAGATGCTGATCGAGCTGCGGAACGCGATCGAGCAGGAGCTCCGCCGCGAAGGCAAATGGGAGTGGGCCGAACAGGAATTCGCCGCGATCCTGGACGCGCCACCACGCGAGCCGAAGCCGGATCCGTGGCGGCGGACGTCCGGGATGCACCGCGTCCGCAACCGCCGCAGCCTGGCCGTCGTCCGTGCCCTGTGGGAGGCGCGGGACCAGATCGCCGAGTCCGCGGACATCTCCCCCGGCCGGATTCTGCCTGATGCCGCGATCGTCGAGGCCGCGTCCGCGATGCCGGTCGACCGGGACACGCTGCAGCGCCTGACGGCGTTCAAAGGTCGCGGCGCGCATCGCCACATGCGTACGTGGTGGGAGGCGGTCGACCACGCGCGCCGGCTGCCCGAATCACAACTCCCCAAGCAAGGCCCGCGGTACGACGGCCCGCCGCCGGCCCGGGCCTGGGCCGACCGCGACCCCGACGCCGCCGCCCGCCTGTCGGCCGCCCGTGCAGCCGTCGCCGAGATCGCCGAGGCCCACCGCCTCCCGACCGAGAACCTGCTGGCCCCGGACACCATCCGCCGCCTGGCCTGGTCCCCTCCCGCCGAGGTGAACCTGGAGGTGGTCACAGCCTTCCTCCGCGACCACCACGCCCGCCCCTGGCAAATCGGCCTCACTGCCGAGGTCCTCACCGACGCCATGACCTCCGAAGCCGCGTCCCTCGACTAGACATAGCTGCGGTCCGGCTGCTTGTCGGTGGGGGTCAGGTTCTGGCGGATGTGGGTGCGGAGGGTGAAGAGGATCTGGAGTACGCCGAGCAGGATGACTGTTGCGATGATCGCGAAGATCTGGCGGTAGCTGAGCAGGCCGACCAGGAGGCTGCCGAGGGCCAGTGAGATCGCCTGCGGGGTGGAGATGAGCACATCGACCGCGGTCGACACCCGGCCGATCAGGTGCCGCGGTGAACGGCGCTGCATCAGCGTCGTGAAGGCGACGAACGTCCACGGCAACCCGACGCCGCAGATGGCCGCGCCGACCAGGACCACGGTCATCGTCGGCGCGACGATGCAGACAACGGTCGCGGCGGCGAGTGCGGTCAGACCGGCCGCACAGACGACGATCTCACCGAACCGGCGTACGGCGCGGCTGGCCGTCAGCCCGCCGAGGATCGCGCCGACGCCCTGACAGGTGACGAAGACGCCCGAGTACGTCGGCGGCTTGCCGAAGGCATCCATCAGCGCGTAGATCGACGACTCGAAGAACCCGATGACGAGGATCGAGATCGCCATCCCGGTGAGTACGTGCCGAAGCACCCGGTCGCCGGCCAGGAACCGTACGCCGCCTAGCACGTCGTCGCGGAAGCTGTGCCGCTCCGGGGCCGGTGCCTCGGTGACCTTGATGGTCGCGATCAGCAGCCCGGCGATCGTGAACGTGGCCGCGTCGACCACCGCTACGAGCCAGCCGCCCGCGGTCGCGAAGATCGCCGCGCCGACCAGCGGGCCGAACAAGCGGTAGCCCTCCTTGATCGTGGCCAGGCTGGAGTTCGCGTCGACCAGCAGGTCATCCGGCAGCAGGTCCTTGAGCAGCCCGTTCACGGCCGCGGGCAGTACGACGAACGACACCCCGTACAGGAAGGCGACCACCCAGATCAGCCAGACGTCGCCCGCATCTCGTACGAGCACCAGCGGGAGCACCGCGATCGCGCTGGCGAAGTTGCCCCAGACCAGGATCGCCTTGCGCGGCAAGCGGTCCACCCAGAGACCGAACAGCGGCGCACCGAGGGCCGGGAGCACCATGAAGAAGAACGTCAGGCCGGCCATCGCGTTCGAGCCGGTGAGCGTCTTCACCCACATGCTCAGCACCAGCAGCATCACCGAGTCGCCCAGCATCGACGTACTCAGACCACCGAACAAGCGCGGGAAGCCCGGCTGCGCGAACAGTTTCCTCATGACGGCCCGACCCCCGGAAAGTACGCCGGTACGCCCCACGCGACGAACTCGCACAGCCGCGCGCCAGCCGGCCGCTGCGCCGGATCAGTGAGCCGCTCCACGTGCCGATCCAAGACGGTGTTGATCGCCTCGTTCATTTCCTTGAGCTCGTCCGCGGTCAGCCAAGCGACCATCTCGACGTTGCCCCGCGCCGCTCGCCACTCGTCGGAGTCCTCCGGCGCGCGCTGCTGCGACTCCCGCAACCGATCGATCGCCCGGCCCATCACGACGTCTGACAGGGCCTGCGCCGCGCGCCGCTCCTCGAGGGACGGGGAGGTGTGCTCCTCGTCCCAGCGAAACCCCAGCCCGGGCACCCGCCACGGCCGCTGCCGGCCCTTCCCACCCTCGGCCTCCACGACGAACCCGTGCTGGGCCAGCTTCCGCAGGTGCCACGAGCAGTTCGCGGGCGTTTCGTCCAGCCGCTCGGCCAGCTCGGTCGCGGTCAGCGGTCCGTCGAGCGACAGGATCTCGACAATCGCCATCCGGACCGGATGCGCCAGGGCGTTCAACTCACGCGGGTCACTCAGACTTCGATGCGGCGTCGGCATGCATCGAAAGTACTCTTTCGAAAGAGTTGTTGCAATGGCGCGCAAAAGAATCCCCGCCACGCTTCGACGTGGCGGGGAACGGGGTTCAGCTCTTGGGGAGCTGCGCCTCGATCGCGGTGACGACCTCGTCCGACTCCGGCTCGGTGCGCGGGCGGAAGCGCGCGGCGACGGTGCCTTCGGGGGTGATCAGGAACTTTTCGAAGTTCCACTGGATGTCGCCGGCTTCGCCCTCGGCATCGGGGGTTTGGGTGAGCTCGGCGTAGAGGGGGTGGCGGGTGTCGCCGTTGACCTCGAGCTTGTCCAGCATCGGGAAGGTGACGCCGTACGTGGTCGAGCAGAACGTCTCGATCTCCTCGGCCGAACCCGGCTCCTGGCCGCCGAACTGGTTGCACGGCGCGCCGAGGACCGTGAAGCCGCGGGACTCGTACTTCTTCTGCAGGTTCTCCAGGCCCTCGTACTGCGGCGTCAGCCCACACTTCGACGCCACGTTCACCACCAGCACCGCCTTGCCCTTGTACTCCCCCAGCGACGTGGCGGCACCGGACAAGGTGGTCAACGGAATGTCGTACAGGCTCATGCTCATCCTTCGGAGATAGGGAGATGACGGGCGAGAAACTCTTCGGTACGGCGCCAGGCGAGCGCTGACGCCTCCGGGTGATGGAACATCGGCAACGGGTTGTCGAACGCATGCCCCGCGCCCTCGTACCGATGCACCTCGGCACCGTTCAGGGCGGGCACGATCGCGTCGACGTCCAGGTACGCGTCGGAGTTGCCGAAGTGATGCAGCGTGGTTGCGCGCGGTTTGAGTTCGAGCAGTCGCGGCAGCGCGGAGCCGTAGTAGCTCACCAGCACATCGGGCGACGACACAGCGGCCACGTTGTACCCGAGTCCGCCGCCGAAGCAGAACCCGACCACCCCGGTGCGCTTCCCGCGCGCCCGCAAGTACTCCAGCGACGCGACCGCGTCTCGTACCGCCTGGTCCCAGTCCAGCCGGTGCATGATGCCCATCGCGCGCGGCAGCAGCTCCGGAGAGGACTCGTCCAGCTCGGTGTCGTCGAGCCGCCAGTAGATCTCCGGCGCGATCACGTAGTACCCGAGCGCGTGCAAGTCGGCCGCGCGTTGCTTGATGTAGCCGGAGACGCCGAAAATCTCCTGCAGCAGCAGGATTCCGGGCGCATCGCTGTCAGCGGCTCCCCACTCGTGGACTGGTATGAAACCTGTGCCGGTATCGATCTCCAGAGTCACACCGTGAAGCGTACGGCCTCTGTGGTGACCGTTCGGGGCGCGGGTGCGGGCATCCAGGACTTCGTTTCCTCGATGGCGTCGACCAGCAACTGGTACAACCGGTCGTCCGGGTTCGGTACGCAGGCCTGCGAGATGCCCTCGACAGCGCACGAAACCGCCCGCGGCGCGGTCCGGCGGGCGAAGTCGGGAGTGGCGCGGCGGGCCCGGTGGGTGAACGAGCGCGCCCACTTGGTCGCCGCGGGCACCGACTCGAGCGCGGCCAGCGACTCCGGCTGGATGTCGTCCAGCGGCCGGCCCTCCACCAGCGCGAGTTGCTTCTCCCCCACCAGCAGGGCCACGGCCAGGATGTACTGGCGCTCCTGCGACACGATCGGCAACGCGTGCCGGATGGTGCGCGCGGTCACCCGCGGTACGACATGCGGGTCGTCCGGCGTCAGGCCGATCACCGACGGGATCAGCGGCGCCAGCCGGGACCGGCCGGAGTCGGTCGTGCAGTCGTTGACGTCACGCGCGACGCCCGCGAGCAGTGGATGAGCACAGGCTGGGTGATCCGACCACGGCTCGCCCGCCAGGTACGACGCGAACTCCATGAAGCAGGCGCCCTTGCGCGGATTGCGGTGCTTCCCCCGGCTCAGTACCGGCACGGACAGATCGACATTGTTCATGGAACAACTCCTGTGACGCGGACCTTGTCACCAGCATGCGCCCATTCGGCGACCGGCGCCACGGGTGACCCGGATCCCCTGTGAGCAGCCGCACAGCGGCGCGTCCCTTGGCCGTCCTGTTACCGACGGGTAGCCTAAGGCTGGAATTCCCGAACCCCAGAGGAGGGCCTCGTGCCCCGTGAGATCCGCGACGTCGTCTTCGTCGACGGCGTGCGCACCCCGTTCGGCAAGGCCAAGGGCCAGTACGCCGAGACCCGCGCCGACGACCTGGTGATCAAGTGCATCCGGGAGCTGCTGCGGCGGAACCCGGAACTGCCCCCGGAGCGCGTGGACGAGGTCGCGATCGCGGCCACCACCCAGATCGGCGACCAGGGCCTGACCATCGGCCGGACCGCCGCTTTGCTGGCCGGCCTGCCGCAGACCACCCCCGGGTACGCGATCGACCGGATGTGCGCCGGTGCGATGACCGCCGTCACCACCACCGCCGCCGGCATCGCATTCGGTGCGTACGACGTAGTGGTGGCCGGCGGGGTCGAGCACATGGGCCGGCACCCGATGGGCGAGGGCGTCGACCCGAACCCGCGGATCATCGCCGAGAAGCTGGTCGACACGTCCGCCCTGGTGATGGGTTCGACCGCGGAGAACCTGCACGACCGGTTCCCCGGGATCACGAAGCAGCGCGCGGACGCGTACGCGGCGGCCTCCCAGGAAAAGGCGGCCAAGGCGTACGCGAACGACCTGATCCAGCCGGACCTGGTACCGGTCGCGACCCGGTCCGCCGAGCAGGGCTGGGGGTATGCGAGCACCGATGAGCCGATGCGGCCGGGCACGACGGTCGAGGATCTGGCTGGTTTGAAGACGCCGTTCCGTCCGCACGGGCGGGTGACGGCGGGCAACTCGGCCGGGATCAACGACGGCGCGACCGCGTGTGTACTCACCTCGGCCGAGGCCGCGGAAGAGCTCGGGCTGACGCCGAAGATGAAGCTCGTGTCGTACGGGTTCGCCGGCGTGGAACCCGAGGTGATGGGGGTCGGGCCGATTCCCGCGACCGAGAAGGCGCTGAAGCTGGCCGGCCTGACGATCGACGACATCCAGGCCTTTGAGGTGAACGAGGCGTTCGCGGTGCAGGTGCTGGCGTTCCTGGAGCACTACGGCATCGCCGACGACGATCCACGAGTCAACCCGTACGGTGGCGCGATCGCGTACGGGCATCCGCTGGCGTCGTCCGGGGTCCGGTTGATGAACCAGCTGGCCAAGCAGTTCGAGCAGCGCCCCGAGGTCCGGTACGGCCTCACCACCATGTGCGTCGGCCTCGGCATGGGCGGAACTGTCATCTGGGAGAACCCGAACTGGGAGGGGCAGGCGTGAGCGAAGCGAACCAAAAGCAGAGCAGTCCCCAGGCTCACTTGGGGTTCGAGCGTAGCGAGGAGTCCAAGTGAGTCTGCAGGAACTGATCGACAGCGCTTCTGCCTTGTCGACCGATGAGGTCGTCACCGTTGCTCACTCCCGTGACGTCGTGCTGCCGGGCAAGGCCGGCGTGATGGCGCTGATCACGCTCGACAACGGGCACGACCACACCAAGCCGAACACGTTCGGTCCGAAGGGCCTGGGCTCGTTGAACGCGGCGCTGGATGCCGCGCTGGCCCGCGAAGAGATCGTCGCGATCGGTGTCACCGGGAAGCCGTTCATCCTGGCCGCGGGCGCGGACCTGACCGGCGTACCCAAACTGACCGATCGGGACCAGGCGCTGGCGCTCGGCAAGATCGGGCACGGCGTGATGCGCAAGCTCGTGGACGGCGGCAAGCCGTCGTTCGCGTTCGTGAACGGGGTCGCGCTCGGCGGTGGGCTCGAGGTCGCGCTGCACGCAACGTACCGGACCGTGTCGGCCGCGGCCGGGATGCTGTCGACGCCGGAGGTCTTCCTCGGGCTGATCCCGGGCTGGGGCGGCAACTTCCTGCTGCCGAACCTGATCGGCGCCGACAACGCCGTGAAGGTCGTCGTCGAGAACGCGCTGAACCAGAACAAGATGCTCAGCGGACCGGACGCGGTCAAGCTGGGCATCGGCGACGTACTGCTGGACTCGGCCGACTTCCTGGAGCAGTCGTTGCTCTGGGCATCGAAGGTGCTGACCGGCGCGGTCGTCGTCGAGCGGCCCGAGATCGATCGTGGCGAGGCGTGGGACGCGGCCGTTGCGCGGGGCAAGGCGTTCGCCGATCTCAAGGTGAGTGGCGCGGCGCCGGCCCCGTACAAGGCGCTGGAACTGATCGCGGCGGCGAAGGACAACGACCGCGACCGCGGGTTCGCGGCCGAGGACGAGGCGCTCGCCGATCTGATCATGAGCGAGGAGCTGCGCAGCGGGCTGTACGCGTTCGACCTGGTGAACAAGCGGGCCAAGCGGCCGGCCGGTGCGCCGGACAAGTCGCTGGCGCGGCCCGTGACGAAGGTCGGGGTCGTCGGCGCGGGGCTGATGGCCGGGCAGTTGGCGCTGCTGTTCGCGCGGCGGCTCGAGGTGCCGGTCGTACTGACGGATCTTGATCAGGAGCGGGTCGACCGCGGCGTCGGGTACGTGCACGGCGAGATCGACAAGCTGCTCGGCAAGGGCCGGCTGCGTCCGGACAAGGCGAACCAGCTGAAGGCGCTGGTCACCGGCTCGGTCGACAAGGGCGCGTTCGCGGACGCCGATTTCGTGATCGAGGCCGTCTTCGAGGAACTGCAGCTGAAGAAGACGATCTTCGCCGACCTGGAGAAGATCATCCGGCCGGACGCGGTGCTCGCGACCAACACGTCGTCGTTGTCGGTGACCGAGATGGCCGCGGACCTGGAGCACCCGGAGCGGGTGGTCGGGTTCCACTTCTTCAACCCGGTCGCGGTGCTGCCGCTGCTGGAGATCATCCGCGCGGACCGTACCGACGACGCGACGCTGGGGACTGCCTTCGCGGTCGGCAAGACGCTGAAGAAGTCGTGCGTACTCGTGAAGGACGCGCCGGCGTTCGTGGTGAACCGGTTGCTGACGCGCTTCCTCGGTGAGGTCAGCGCGGCGGTGGACGAAGGTACGCCGATCCCGGTGGCGGACAAGGCGCTGTCGGCGCTCGGTCTGCCGATGCCGCCGTTCGTACTCCTCCAGCTGGTCGGCCTGCCGGTCGCACTGCACGTCGCGGAGACGATGAACCGCGCGTACCCGGACCGTTTCGCCGTGTCGGAGAACCTGGCGAAGGTAGTTGCCGCAGGCAAGACTTCGTTCTACCTCTGGCCCGACGGCAAGCCGGTCGTCGACCCCGAGGTCGAGGCGCTGGTCACGGTCGGCGACTCCCCCTCGACCCCCGACGACCTCCGCACCCGAGTGCTCACCGCTTTGGCCGAGGAGATCCACATCATGCTAGAGGAGGGCGTGGTCGCCGAGCCGCAGGACATCGACCTCTGCCTCCTCCTCGGCGCCGGCTGGCCCTTCCACCTGGGCGGCATCACCCCGTACCTGGACCGGACCGGCCTGGCCGAGAAAACCAACGGCACCCGCTTCCTCCCCAAGGGCGTAGCCACCCTCCCCTAATACCGCTGGGGGGCGGTGCAGAGCCGGAAGCCCGCTCCGTCCCCCAGCAGTCAGCCCTTGAAGGACTTGGTGGCTTTCACGAGTTCGGCTGGGGTTAGGCCGGCGGTTTTCAGGGCTGGGTCGCCCTTTTGGGACATTGTTGTGTAGAGGGTGGCGAGTTTCTTTTCGCCCAGGTGGTTGGCCAGGTATTCGACGATCCACCAGCTGGTGCCGTACGCGAGGTTCGGGTCGGACTGGAAGGTGGCGTTGGTCGGGAGGGACTTGAGCACCGGCAGGTACGCGGTGCGGACGCGTTTGCGGTACGGGTCGACTGTCCAATGCGGATCGTCTTCGATCGAGCGGCAGCGGACGTACTCGGCCAACCCCTCGACCAGCCAGATCGGAGCGGACTGACCTAGCGTGGCGGTCGCGACGTGGGTCATTTCGTGGACCAGCAGGTCCTTGTCGAGCTTCTTGCGCAGGGCTGGATTGACCACGATGCGGCTGCCGATCGGGCGGCCGGCCGGCTTTCCGATCTGTTCGCCGTCGTAGAGCGTCACGGCCTTTGCCGCAATCGTCCAGCCTTCGCCCGTACCGGTGGTCCACAAGGTCGACAGCACTTGCACGTCAGGCATCGCGACGACCAGGACAGCGCCGTTCCACGGGCGTTTCCAGTGTTTCTGTACGGACTTCACGGCCTTCTGCGCGACCTGCGCCACTTTCGTACCGAGGGCGGCTTCGCGCTTGTCCACGACCACGACGACCGTTCCGCGCCGTACCACCGCGACCGGCTCGTAATCCCACGGCTGCCGATGCCCGTCGCGGCTCAGGTAATCATCGGTCGCCGTGTCGTCGACCAGCACCCACGCCCCGCGCCGTTGCACGAACGTGTACCCGAGGTCGGTCTGCACCGGGCTGGGATCGAGCCCCTTCAGCTGGTACCGCATCATCACCCGGGTCGAGTACGTCGTCGGACCGTACTTCGCGACCAGCCCGGGCACCGGCCCCAACGCATCGGCCGTGAAGTACTTCAACGACGCGAACCCGAACGTCCGGAGATTCACGAACAACAACCGCTGCCGCGCCACCAGTGCGGTCTGTTTCGCGTCGACCGGAGCCAGGAACCCCTTCAGGTCACCTTTCAGAACCGCCGCGGCCCGACGAGCAAGTACCGCATCGAGTCCCCGCGTACGCGTCGCGTCCTGATCGGGCGGCGCTTCCACAGCAGCGGCGGTACTGCCAGCTGGCGCATCACCAGGCCGCTCCCGGACAGCGACAACAGCGGCCGACGCGGCAAGGGCCAGCGCGGCAACGCCCGCGTACAGGCGTTTCGGGTGTTTCATTGGTGATCCCCTCGAATGGTCGGCTGATCCTAGCGTCAGCCGACCATTCGAGGAGCTGAACCTCAGGCCTTCTGTACCTCGCCGGTCTTCTCTTCCAGACCGACCCGGCTCTTCTTGTGGCCGTACAGGAAGTAGATCGCGAAGCCGAGCGCCATCCAGATCAGGAAGCGGATCCAGGTCTCCAGCGACAGGTTCACCATCAGGTACACGCAGATCAGCGCCGCGATGATCGGGATCACCGGGTTCAGCGGCACCGTGAACGAACGCTTGATGTCCGGCCGGCTCTTGCGCAGCAGCGGCACCGCGATCGAGACCAGCGTGAACGCGGCCAGCGTGCCGATGTTCACCATTTCCTCGAGCTTGCCGATCGGCGTCACGCCCGCCACGATCGCCACCACGATGCCGATCGAGATCGTCAGGCGGTACGGCGTACCCCACTTCGGGTGCGTCTTGCCGAGCTGCCGCGGCAGCAGGTGGTCACGGCTCATCGCGAACACGACCCGCGCGGCACCGATCATCAGCGTCAGCACGACGGTGGTCAGACCGGCGACCGCACCGGCCGAGATCAACGTCGCGAACCCGCCCTTGCCGACCGACTTGAACGCTTCCGCGAGGGCCGCCTTCGGATCGATCTCGTTGTACTTCACCATGCCCGTGATCACGATGCAGACCAGCACGTACAGCACCGTGCAGATGACCAGCGAACCGATGATGCCGCGGGGCAGGTCGCGCTGCGGGTTCTTGGCCTCTTCGGCGGTCGTCGCGACCACGTCGAACCCGATGAACGCGAAGAACACCAGCGCGGCGCCGGACACCAGGCCGGCGACACCGAACGTGGACGGCGTGAACCCGAGCACTGCCTGGATCAGCGGCGTGGTCAGCTCCACCTTGCCGCCCGGCGACGGAACACTCGCCGGGACGAACGGCGACAGGTTCGAACCCTTGATGTAGAACAGGCCGGCGACGATCACGAACAGCACCACGAAGAGCTTGATCGCGACCAGGACCAGGTTGACGCGCAGCGATTCCTTGATGCCGATCGTCGCAAGCGTGCCCAGCACGAGCACCAGCAGCATCGCGAGGATGTTCACGCTGCTGCCCGGGCCGATCGACGACGGCCAGCCGAGGCCGATCTGGTTCAGGAACAGCGCGGCGTACTCGGACCAGCCCTGCGCCACCACGCTCGCGCCGAGCATCAGCTCCAGCAACAGGTCCCAGCCGATGATCCAGGCGAAGATCTCACCGAGGGAGAAGTACGAGAACGTGTACGCCGATCCGGACACCGGAACCGTCGACGAGAACTCGGCGTAGCACAACGCGGCCAGACCACAGCAGATCGCGGCCAGGACGAACGACAGCGCGATACTCGGACCGGCGTACTGCGCGGCTGCCTTACCGGTCAGGGTGAAGATGCCGGCACCGATGATGACGCCGATACCGAAGACCGTGAGGTCGATCGCGGTGAGGCGTTTCTTGAGCTGGTACTCCGGCTCGTCGGTGTCGGCGATCGATTGCTCGATCGTCTTCTTCCGGACAAGACTCATCTGCGCCTCCTCGACTGTGCCCGATCAAAGGCATGGACGGAACCATTCGAGAGTGCACTCTCTAACAGTGGGGGGTCAATTCACCACTCAGCGTTGCGGCTGGTATGTTGCGAGCCCGTTCCAAAGTGTCGCCTCGGTCAGGCCGGTGTGATCCTGCAGGATCCGGTCGCGCGCGGCCTGGTCGGTACCGTTGCGGGCCAGGTCCTCGTACAGTTCCTCAACCTTGGCAAGACCGAGCCGCCGGACCAGGTACCGGACGGCGATCCAGCTGACGCCGTACACATCGGCCGAGTTCTGGTAGAAGCCGGCGTCGGTCGGCAGCGCGGTCAGCTGCGGCAGCGCGTCGTCGATCACCTCCTGCTCCCACTTGCCGACTCCGGTCGCCCCGCTCAGCGCCTCGATCCCGCGCCAGGACACATACTCCGCGGCGCCTTCGGCCAGCCACAACGGCTCGTACCCGCCGAGGTCCGCGGTCGCGACATGGGTGATCTCGTGTGAGAGAAGAATCTCGTCGACGCGGTCCCGCTCGTTCGGGTTGACCACAATGTAGCCCCCGGCAACGGTTCCGTCGGCGGTGTCCTGACCGGGCAGCGACGAGAACGTCGATCCGGTACTGGCCGCCGACTCGATGTCCTCGTCGGCGAACCGCGCGTCCCGTACGTCGGTTTCGTCGAGTGCGATCACGAACACCGACCCGGTCCACTTCCGCGGCCAGTACGCCGCGACTTCCGCGATCCCCTGCTTCGCCGCGGCGACGATCGCCCGGCCGCGCTTGGTGTCGCCCTTCTCGACCACGACCAGCACCCGTGGCCCGCGCTGCACCTCGATCCGGCCCAGATCCCAGGCCTCGCGATGCGCGCCCGGTCCGAGGTCGGTGTCGAGTTCGTTGTCGGCCGTCAGCAGCCACTGGCCGCCGCGGGCGACGAACGTGTACCCGAGCTCGGTCGTCACCGGCACGTGATCGACCTTCGGAATCTGGTAGCGCATCAAGATCCGGACCAGGTACGTCGTCCGCCCGTGCGCCTTGAGGATCGCCGGATTGAACCGTTCTTCGGCCTGGCTGTAGCCGAGCTCGGTGAAGCCGATCTCCATCAGGTTGGCGAACAGGATCTTCTGCGCGGCGCGGAGCTTCTTGTTGGCCGGGTCCACATCCGCCAGGAACATCGCCTCGTCGCCGTTCTGGACGGCCTGCGCGCGCCGGATCAGGATCGTGTCGATGGCGACCCGGCGGGCGGCGATCGCGGTGGCGAGTCGCGACGGCTTCGAGGTGGTGGCGGGGGCCGGGGTGGGCGTCGCGGTGGCGGTCCGGGCGTCCTGCTGGCGGTCTTCAACGGTGTAGACCACTCCGCCCGAGACCAGCGCGACCGCCAGCAGCAGCCCCAGCCAGCGGCGGGGTCCGTGCGTGGGCGCGGATCTGGGCGTAGTAATGCTCACTTCGGGTCGTTCCCCTCCGAGTACCCGATGGTCGCAGCCGGGCTACCCTACTCGACCGCCGCGCGTTTACGCTGCCGCGGCAGCCTTCAGGGCCCGGAAAAGTCCGGCCTCGGTCATCCCCAGGTGCTCGGTCATGATCCGGTCCCGCTGCGGCTGGGTAGTGCCGAGCGCCGCCAGCTCGCGGTACAGCGTGCCGACCTCCGTACCCCCGAAGCGGTTGAACAGGTAGTCGAGCGCCAGCCAGGACAGCGGGTACGAGCTGCCGGCCTGGTCGAAGAACGTCGCATCCGCGGGCAGGCTCTTCGCCTTGGCCAGGTACTTGGTCCGGACATCCTGCCGGTACTGGGCCAGGGCCAGCGGTTTCGCACCATCCATCGGCAGGAACTCGATGTACGTCGCGGCGCCCTCGACCAGCCAGCGCGGCGCATACGGCCCGTACGGCGCGGTCGCGACATGGGTGAACTCGTGCGCCAGCGTCCGGGCGTCGACCTTGTCCCGGTTGCGCGGGTTCACCACCACGTACGAGTCGGCGCGCTCCCCCGCACCGGTCACTTCACCGGGCAGCGTGCGGTACACGAACGTCGCCATCGCCAGCGCGTCCTCGGCGTTCTTCGGCTGACTGTAGTCGGCGCCACGGACAATCTTGCTGTCCAGCGCGATCACGACGCCGGAGCCGTTCCAGCCGCCCGGCCAGCTCTTCGTGACGGCCTTCACCGCGCTGACCGACATCGTCACCAGCCGGTCCGCTAGGGCCTCCTGCCCCTTGTCCACAACCACCAGGACGCGGGGCGCGCGCTTGACCAGTACCAGGCCCTCGTCCCAGGCCTCCTGATGCGAGCCGCGCGGGAGACGCTTGTCGAGATCGGAGTCGGAGACGAGCATCCAGGTGCCGTTCGGCCGCTGGGTGAAGGTGTAGCCGAGCATGGCGCGTACGGGCACCAGGTCGATCCCGCTGATCTGGTACGTCATCGCGACCGCCACCAAGTACGTCGACGGGCCGTACTTCTGGGTGATGCCGTCGTCGTACTGCTGGCCGAGCTGCTGGTACGCGAGTTTGGCGAAACCGAACTGGCGAAGGTTCGTGTACAGGGTCTGCTGACGGCTGACCAGCTCGGTGTCACCGGGATCGACGTCGGCCAGGAACTCCTTCGCGTTGCCGTTCAGCACCGCCTGGGCGCGCCGCTTCAGCACCTGGTCCACGGCGGCGGCGCGGGCGGCCAGGTCGACACTCGGCGTACCAGCCGCGGCATCCGCCGTACCGGCCGAGTGGTCGGTGGAATGATGCAGCGCGAGCCCGCCGGCGACCGCGGCCGCCACCAGCACCAGTGAGATCAGCACCGGCCAAACCCGGGACCGGCGCCGCGCGGACGCATGTCTGCTGTGCCGCCCCGCCTCCGCCACGTCTCCGGTCCAGTACCGGCCTAGGCGTTGCTCTGGCTCTGGTGGCCGCTGGCCGGCTCGTTCAGCGCGTCGCCGTGCTGCTGCGTCATCAGCTCGGTGATCTCGCGGGCCAGCTCCTGACCGGTCAGACCGATCTCCTGCAGCACGGCAGCACGCTTGGCGTGCTCGAGGAACTGCTGCGGGATGCCGAAGTCGCGCACCGGTGTCGGAACCCCGGCATCGCGAAGCGCCTGCGCGATCATCGAACCGCAGCCGCCGGCGCGGCCGTTGTCCTCGATCGTGACCAGCAGCTTGAACTTGCCGGCCAGCTCGACGAGCGCCGGATCGACCGGCTTCACCCAGCGCGGGTCGACGACGGTGACGCCGAACCCGTGCTGCTCGAGCCGCTGCGCCACATCCATCGCGGTCGCCGCCATCGCGCCGATCCCGACCACGAGCACATCCGTGCCGGAGCGCTTGAGTACGTCGGCCGCGCCGATCCGGTCGATCGCGTCGATGTCCGGGAAGACCTCACCCTTCGCGAACCGCAGCGCGGTCGGCCCATCGATCTCGACCGCCTCCGCGAGCAGCTCCTCCACCCGCTTACCGTCCCGTGGCGCGGCCAGCCGCAGACCAGGAACGGTTTGCAGGATCGACATGTCCCACATGCCGTTGTGGCTCGGTCCGTCGTCACCGGTGACACCGGCCCGGTCGAGTACGAACGTGACACCGCACTTGTGCAGCGCGACGTCCAGCAGGAGCTGGTCGAAGGCACGGTTCATGAACGTTGCGTACAGGCAGACGACCGGGTGCAGGCCACCGATCGCCAGGCCGGCCGCGCTGGTGACTGCGTGCTGCTCGGCGATGCCGACGTCGAACGTCCGGTCCGGGAACTCCTTGGCGAACGCGTGCAGGCCGGTCGGGTGCAGCATCGCCGCGGTGATCGCGACCACGTCCTTGCGGCGATGGCCGATCCGGACCAGCTCGTCGGAGAACACGTCGGTCCAGCCGCGTGGCTTGTTTGCCGGGCGGACCTGGTGGAAGTTGTCCTCCTCGTCCTGCTCGGCCGCGAGGTACCCGAAGCCCTTCTTCGTCACCGCGTGCACGATCACCGGGCCGCCGAAGGACTTCGCCTTCCGCAGCGCGTCCTCCATCGCCTCCCGGTCGTGACCGGCGACCGGGCCGATGTACTTCAGGCCGAGATCCTCGAACATGCCCTGCGGGGCGAGCATGTCCTTCAGGCCCTTCTTCACCCCGTGCAGCACCTCGTACATCGGCGGTCCGACGTACGGCGTACGCGCCATGTTCTTCTTGATCAGGTCGAGGACCTTCTCGTACCGCGGGTTCGTCCGCAGGCTGGTCAGGTGCGTCGCCAGGCCGCCGACCGTGTCGCTGTACGACCGGCCGTTGTCGTTGACGATGATGACCAGCTTCAGGTCCTTCGCGGCGGCGATGTTGTTCAGCGCCTCCCAGGCCATCCCGCCGGTCAGGCCGCCGTCGCCGATCAGCGCGACGACATGCCGGTCCTCGCCGCGCAGCCGGTACGCCTTGGCCAGGCCGTCCGCATACGACAACGCGGTCGAGGCGTGGCTGTTCTCGATCACGTCGTGCTCTGACTCGGCCTGGTTCGGGTAACCGGACAGGCCGCCCTGCTGACGCAGCGTGCTGAACTCCGACGCCCGGCCGGTGACCAGCTTGTGTACGTATGCCTGGTGGCCGACGTCGTAGAGCAACCGGTCCCGGGGCGAGTCGAACACGCGGTGCATCGCCAGCGTGATTTCCACCATGCCGAGGTTCGGACCCAGGTGACCGCCCGTCCGGGACACGGTCTCGACCAGCACATCCCGGATCTCCGCCGCAAGATCGGTGAGCTGCTCATCAGTCAGCTTCTTCAGGTCCGCCGGACCTTCTACCGCCTCCAGCACGCGCATCGAGCTCCTCCCGCCGGGTCGTCCTCGAATGCTTGAGTCTATGCACGGCCCGCCCGGATCCCGAACTCGGCCACGGCGTGCTGCATCTCACTGGTCAAGACGCTCGCCCTGGCCGGCCGGTTCGGGGCCGGCCGCCTCTTTCACTTAGGGTAACCGCATGGAGATGGTGACGACGCTGTTCCGCAAGTACGACGGACAGCCGCACCGCCTGGTCGAGGCGATCCGGCTCGGCGAGGACGAACACGGCCTCTGGGTGGGCTCCCTCCCCGGTACCCGCGGCCAGCGCGCCGACGGCAGCTGGACCACCATCGACCACCACCGCGTCCGCCTCTTCCCGCACGGCGAGTGGTGGAGCGCCCTCTTCAACGACACCGCACACCAGACCGCCATCTACTGCGACATCACCATGCCCGCCGAATTCGGCGTCGACACGGTCACCGCGGTCGACCTGGACCTGGACATCCGCCTACTGCGCGACGGCACCGTACACGTCATGGACGAGGACGAGTTCACCGAACACCAGCTCCGCTACAACTACCCACCCCAGGTAGTAGCCACCGCCCGCTCAGTCTGCGACCACCTGGCAGCCACCATCACCACCACAGAGCCTTTCACCACGGCCTACAAGCCGTACCTGGCCCAAATCCGCGCCCTGAGCACCTGAGCCCCCGCCCACCGCACGCCCGTACCGCTCTAGGCCGCCGCCACACGCCGTACAGCTCGCCTGCAGCCCGCCGTACGCGCTTTGCGGACTCAGCACCGCGACCCAGCGGCCACCCCCACGATCGGCCCTCGCCGGCTAGGAGCCCCCCTGAGCCGACAAGGACCGACCAATGACGACCCGCGGCCGACACCCCACCCATGCTCCGCGACCCCGCCCACCCGGTCCACACCCATCGCGAAACTTGCATGAACCTGCAGTCACTCACCGCCACCTTCCGGGATGCAGCTAGCGCACCACAACATGAATAAGGTCCGGCTCACGCGGATCGTTGACCCAAACCTCCACCGAAACAACAGGCTCGACACTCAACGCCAACAACTCGGTCCCCACCACATCAGAAACCACCAAAACCCCACTCGGCGTCGCCAGCACCCCAGCCCACGCCCTGGACAGCCCGCCCAACTCCCCCTCCCCGCGCCCCGCCACCCGCACCGTCGTCTCCCCATCAACCGCCGCCCGAGCACCAACCGCCAAGCAACTCCCGGTAGCCGCCACCACCCCAAACCCCATCGCTTCCGGAACCTCACCGGATTCCCGATCCCCAACCAGAACCACCGAATTCATCGGCGAGACCGCAACCGACATACTCACTGCCGCACCCTCCGTGAAACCTATAGGGCTATGTCTCTTCCCCAAGCAGACTCAGGCGCATCGAGCACCTGGTACGACTGCGCCATCTCCGGATCGGACAGAACAACAAGATTTTCAGGTTGATATCTGACCGATTCACCTTCCAACTCACCCAGCGCTACAACAATATGCTCGCCATTCGAGAATCCGATCCGCAACGCCCACGCGAACCAGCTGCCAGTCTCGGCTTCTTGTGTCGCGGCTCCAAAACTCACGATTCTCGAGCCGACAACCGATCGCCACGGCCGCAGCGCAGAGACATCACGGGCCGGAATGTCCTTGGTAGCCGCTTCATCCGGCGCAACCACCAACCGAAGAGACTCCTCAACGCCGTCGATGTACCACTCAAGCACGACGGTCACCGATTCCAACGTCAGAACAACAGCCTGGTCGACATCCTGCGCAGTCGCATCATGAAAATCGGACAGCTCACCCCGATAACCGACAGCTTGCAACTGCTGCCCAACCAGACTCCGCAGATGATTCAGCGAAATATTCCCAAGCCCACCGAAGGAATCAGAGATACTCATCAATACATCCACCTACCTAACACCAATGCAACTCAAAGGACTATCGACTGGCGACTGAAGCTGGTTAGATCCGGGTCCTGTTCGACCAGCCGATCTTCGAACGCGTTCCAGCCGTTGAATGCCACGTACCGGGCCTCACCCGCAGTGATCGGGACGAGCCAGGCGATCACGATCGGACCATCGGGGCTCTCGCAGACGGCGAAGTCGTCAGGAAAATACACGGGCATCGCAACATAGAAAGCTTCCAGGAGCGACCCCGGAAGCAGCGGCCCGCGAGGACCGATGACCTCACCGCACAGAAAAGGCCTGCCGTAGCGCACCGCCTGCTCCCCGACCTGCTGCACCAAATGCGGCAACAGACCGGTCGCCGCCGTCTCACTGTCGGCCAGCATCAGCAACTCGTGCCGGATCGTCCGCCCGGCCTCAGGCAACCGCAACGGATACCGCCCCAACCCGAGCGTCGCAAAGCTCACCACCCCCTCGCCCGCACCCTGGTCGAACCACGCAATCTGGAACGGCATCTCCTCACCATCCGCATCCTGCGCCCACCCACCGCGGATCGGCCCGAGGTACCCCTCGAGATGCTCAATCAGTCCAGTCACGGGCACAGCCTCGCATCGGCGTCGTGAGTTGACGAGGCCGGCGCACAGGCGCGCGGACCGGTGGAGGGATAGGTTGGCGGTCATGCGGGATGTTCGGGTGGTTTATCGGAAGTTCGACGAGAAGCTGCACTGGCATCAGTGGATGCGGTATTTGGGGGAGGATTCGTACGGGGTGTGGCTGGGGGCGCCGGGTGGGGCGGTGTCGCAGCGGGGGGATGAGCCGGAGGTGACGCAGGAGCAGGCTCATGTGCAGTTGTTTCCGCGCGGGAAGTGGTTCACGGCGATCTTCAACGACGAGCCGCGGTACACCGAGATTTATGCCGATATCACCACGCCGGTGGAGTTTTCGGATGATGTGGTGACGATGATCGACCTCGACCTGGACGTGATCAAGCGGCGGGACGGGACGGTGTTCATCGACGACGAGGACGAGTTCGCGGAGCATCAGGTGAAGTACGGGTACCCGGCGGATGTGATCGCCACGGCGCGGCAGACGTGTGACTGGCTGGTCGGTGCGGTGTCGGCGGAGGAGCCGTTCTTGTCGGCGTACAAGGCGTATCTCGACAAGGTTCGTTAGCCCGCGGATGCGCGGACTGGGGGCGGCTGCGGCGGCGGTTGTGTTACTCGGTTCAGCGCTTGGAGCAGTGGTACCCGCCGCGCAGGTGGTCGGCGTGGCGCAGGCTCCTACAGCTGATGCGGTTCAGGCGGATTGCCTCGTTGCGGCGCCGGCCGGCGCTCGGTGTGAGCGGCTCGAAGTTCCGGCCGCGACCGCGCCACCCCCGACCTCGACTGCCCCGAAGCAGACAAGAGCTTCGCCGACATGTTCACCCGCACCGACGATCCGTACACCGAGGCCGAGCCGGTCGCCACAGCTATGCGGACCTGTCTGGACGACTTCCGGCGTACGGGCGGCGACCCCCGTGGCTACACCGCCCGCGCCGCCGCACTGGACCTCAAGGACCTCCGGCAGCAACTCGGCTACAAGACCTGGTCCCTGTACGGCCTGTCCTGGTCAACCGGCGTCATGGCCCAACTGGCCGCCCTGGACCCAACCGGCGTCGACGCGGTCGTGCTGGACTCGTTCAGCGCCCCCTCGGTCGACTTCGCCCAAGCAGGCTACGACGGTCTCCGCAGCAGCCTCGGCGACGCGTACGCCGACCTCCAGAAGGCGGCCGGCCAACTAGACGCCCACCCACAGGCGGTCCCCGGCCGCAAGCCCATCACCCACGAACCACGCACGTACGAGCTCACCGGCGACGACCTGGTCACCCTTGTGCATTCGGCCGCGTACGAGGTGGATCTACTGCCGCTCCTCCTGCATCAACTCGCGGCCGGCAAGTACGGTGCTCTGAACACGCTCGTCTCCGTCGGCATCGGCCAACTAGTCAGCCACAACCTCGGCCAGTACTGGTTGATGCAGTGCCAGGACGAGGTGCCGTACCGCACGACCGGAGCCCGCCACGCGCGTCCAGTCATCGCCTGGCTCGCCGCGGATGACGTGGTGTGCGCGAAGCTCGGACTGCCCCGCTCCCCCGCCACCACCCGCCAGCCTGTCCACTTCACTCAACCGACTCTCGTGCTCTCCGGCGCACAGGACCCGATCACACCTCCGCCCACAGCAGACAAGGCGTCCGCTGGGCTCCCCGACCTGCAGTTCGTCGAGTTCGCCGGCGTCGGTCACGCGGTGGTGCTGTCCAGCCGCTGCGGCCGCTCCATCGTCACAGCATGGCTAGAGCGACCCGGGCGTTCGCTAGAGCTAGAGCAGTGCCAAGGCAAGGCGCCGTACCAGGTGGTCCGTGCAGCGCTCCCCTGGTGGATACCCGCGCTCCGCAACACCCGGCGCCACGCTGCGGCTGCAGGAGCCGGCGCGATCTGGCTAGCCAGTCTGACGTGGTTCGTCGCGGTAGTAGTCCTACCGAGCTAGGTGTACGCGCAACGTCCCGTTCTTGAGCATCAGCACCCCGGGAAGTGGGCCGCGCTGACCCGCGTACATATCTGCCACCGGAGCGACCGTCAGGTACAAGTTCTGCCCCGCCGGCACATCAACCGCAACAGCAGGCAGCTCTATCGTCCGCCGCACCCCGCGCGCAGTGTGCTTCTCCCGCAGCGGCATCGTGTTGTTCTGCACCACCTTCGCAGTCAAAGCAGTCTTTCCAACACTCAACGCAAAGTACGCCGCCGACTGCGGAATCACCGTGTACACATCAGCGGTCACCGTCGGCGTACCGGCGATCGTCAACGGCCCTTTCGCGATCGGCAGGTTCACCGGCAAACCAGCCCCGGTCGGTACGACGATCTTGCCCAGCGAATAGCTCTTGTTCGCCGTCAAACTACGTTGCGTCAGGCAACGACCATTGGCAGTCGACAAATGGTACGTACCGAACCCACTCAACCCGGTCGCCTGATGCAACAACCGCAACTGCATGAACCGAATCGACAATGCGGAGAAATTCGGCGAACCAAGCGCAATTGAACAAGGATCACCAGCAACAGCGTAACCAGGCGGTACGACGGCCGGCAGCACATGCCCGCCGTTGTACCCGACGAGAATCGACTTCGCCCGCGCCCGTGCGGTGAGCGCACGATCGAAGTTCGCCAGCCCCTGGTTCAGGTTGAACAAATTGTCCGAGATCCCCTGCCCGAGCAGCACCGGGATATCCAGCCGACGCCCCTGCTGCACGTGCCACGCCGGCCCGTTGTGGGCGAAGAACGCGTCCAGCTCACGCCCCGCCTGCCCACTCGGCCACGCGCCGGTCGCGATCAGTGCGACGAATGCCTTCGAGACGGCGGGCGGAAGGTGCGTACCGCCGCCCGCGAACAGGATCGACAGCCACATCGTCCGGGCGGCCTCCTGCGGCGCAAGGCTCTGTTTGAGATCCCACCAGGTGATCTCCGGCGCCAGCGCATCGAACCGGGTCCGGCCGGAGTCGCGCAACTCGGTGAAGGCGCCCGCGAACTGGTACCCGCCGCCGTACGAACCGCCGATCGCCCCGATCAGCGGATCACCCGGTCGTTGCTTCGTCACCCAGTCCAGCCCCGCGACCAGGTCGACGAGCTTCACCACGTCACGGCCCTCGTAGTCCGGGTTCATCACGTGCGCGACGCCCGTACTCTCGCCGAAACTGCGCTGGTCGAAGCTCAGCACCCCGAAACCGGCGTCCAGCCAGTCCTTGAACGCGGCCGGGTCCTTGGTCCGGCTCCCGCCCCATCCGTGGCTGTGGAAGATCAGGGGTACGGTGTGCCGCGCCGACGCACCAGCTGGTTCGAACAGCGTGTAGCAGATCCGCACCGGCGTACTCGTACCAGGCTCAGGCACCGAATCGACACAGCCGTTGGTGACCGTACTGGTCGCGGCGGCCGGCACCACCGGCATCAGCAGCAACGCCACCACACCGAACAGAGCAAGCACACGACGCCGCATCAGTCACTCCCAGTGATCGACGAATCCCGCTTCGAACACGGTAGAGCCCGGTCCCGGCACTGACCAGACCCCGCGCTCAGCCGTCGGCGAACCGATGAGCGGAATCCGGCCCGCGCTGCGACACTGTGCCCGTGCATATCGCGATCGAGGTTGTCGCCCTGGTCGCCGTGGTCGCGGCGGGTGCCGCGCTCGCGCGGCGGATCGGGATCTCGGCTCCGCTGCTCCTGGTGGTGATCGGCGTCGCCGCGTCGTACCTGCCGTTCATCCCGCGCATCCACCTCGCCCCCGAAGTGGTGCTGGTCGGGTTCCTGCCACCGCTGCTCTACTCGGCCGCGATCAAGACCAGCCTGGTCGACTTCGCCAAGCACCGGCGCTCGATCGGGCTGCTGTCAGTCGGACTGGTCGCGTTCACCGCGCTCGGCGTCGGCGTCGTCACCTGGTGGTTGCTGGGCCGGGTCGCGGAGTCGATCGGCCAGGAGCCGCTGCCGTTCTGGGCCGCGTTCGCGATCGGCGCGGTGGTCGCGCCGCCCGACGCCGTTGCCGCGACCGCGATCGCCAGACGTGTCGGACTCCCCCGCCGGGTCGTGACGATCCTGGAAGGCGAGAGCCTGCTGAACGACGCGACCGCATTGGTCTGTCTGCGTACGGCAGTCGCGGCCGCTCTCGTCGCACCGACCGTGCTGCACGTCGGCCTGGACTTCCTCCGCGCGGCCGGTGGCGGCGTCCTGATCGGCATCGTGGTGACCTTCGTGCTCGCAAAGATCCGCCGCCGGTTCACCGATCCAGTACTGGACACCACGCTCAGTCTCACAGCACCCTTCATCGCGTACATCGCGGCGGAGAACCACTACGTACACGCATCCGGCGTCCTCGCGGTCGTCGTCACCGGCTTGCTGCTCGGGCACAAGGCGCCAATCATCCAATCGGCTAAATCCAGGATGTCGGAGCGCACCAACTGGCGTACGTTCCAGTTCTTGCTGGAGAACACGGTCTTCCTGCTGATCGGCCTGCAGACCCGGTGGATTCTCGACGACCTGTCCGCGAGCCCCCTGCCGACCTGGCTGATCGCGACCACGACGCTCGCGGTGTTCCTCGCGGTGGTGTTGCTGCGGCCGATCTGGGTGATCCCGACGACGTTCCTGTCCCGCCGGTTCCTCGGACCGTCGCGGCCCGGTCCGGTGAAGTTCCCGGCGCTGATCGTGGTGTCGTGGGCGGGGATGCGCGGCGTGGTCACGCTGGCCGCCGTCTTCACGCTGCCGGAGAACACTCCGCATCGCGAGGTGCTCGTCTTCATCGCGCTCGCCGTCACCGCGGGCACGTTGCTCGTCCAGGGCTCCACCCTGCCCTGGCTGGTCCGCCGCCTGCGGCTGCCCGGGCCGGACCCGGCCGAGGACGCGTTGCAGGAGGCGGCCGTACTGCAGGGTGCGCATCGGGCCGCGATCGAGCGGCTCGCCGAGGTTACGACCCCGGACGATCCGCCCGCGGTGCTCGACGTGCTGCGGCAGCGCGGCGAAGCCCGGGCGCAGGCCGCGTGGGAGCGGCTCGGGCGGCCGGAGAGCGAGTACGAAACGCCGAGCGAGGCGTACCGGCGGTTGCGGGTCGCGATGCTCGAGGCGGAGCGCGCGCACATCCTGAAAGTACGCGACGCCGGCCTGGTCGCGGACGAAGTACTGCAGCGGGCGCAGAACGCGCTCGACATCGAGGAATCGATCCTGGACCGCGACGAGGACGACGACGTCGGCGGCCGCTCCGAGAACCTGCGGCCGAAGGTACCGCCGGGCGGAGCGTGCGAGCACCTCGAGGAGGCCCCGGTCGTCGTCACGCCGAACACGCCGGACGGCTGCGAGGAGTGCATGGCGATCGGCCACGGCTGGGTGCATCTACGGTTGTGTCTCGGCTGCGGTCACGTCGGGTGCTGCGACTCGTCGGAACTGAAGCACGCCAGCAAGCACCACGACCAGACCAAGCACCCGGTGATGCGCAGCTTCGAACCAGGCGAAACCTGGCGCTGGTGCTTCATCGACGAGAAACTCGGCTAGGGAGCACTGTCATATGGCGGATTGTCTGTTTTGCTCGATCATCGCCGGTACGACGCCGGCGCAGATTGTCCTGGACACGCCGGACGTGGTGGGGTTCCTGGACGTACGGCCGGTGTTCAAAGGGCACACGTTGCTCGTACCGCGGACCCATGTTGACACGTTGGTCGAGTTGCCTGATGAGCTGACTGTTCCGTTGTTCGGGGCGGCTCGGTCGGTTGCGGACGCGGTGCGTACGGCGTTCGAGGCGCAGGGGTCGTTTGTCGCGGTGAACAACGTTGTGTCGCAGTCGGTGCCGCACCTTCACGTCCACGTGGTGCCGCGTACGAAGGGTGACGGGTTGCGGGGGTTCTTCTGGCCGCGCACCAAGTACGCCGATGCGGCTGAAGCCGAGGAGTACGCGGGGAAGTTGCGGGCGGCGTTGGGCGACTAGATTGTGCGCTCGTACTCGACTTGTGGGAGCAGGTTGTTGGCGCCGAAATCGTGGAGCTGGGTGGCGCCGGTTTCGGTGAAACCGCATTTCAGGTAGAACCGGCGGGATTGTGGGGTGTCACGGAGGGTCCAAAGGTGGACTCGCTCGAAGCCGTTCGCTTTGAGTTGGCGCAGGGTTGCTTGCATGAGCGCGGCCGACACGCCGGTACCCCAGCCGTCGGGGTGCGTGTAGAAGCTGTAGATCTCCGCCAGGCTCCCGTCAGGTGCGGGTCCTCCGGCAGCTGTGCGGGCGTGATCCGGCAACGACCACGACATCGCGAGCGGGCGGCCCTCGAGAAACCCGAGCATCACCAGCCCTTCCCCCTCCGCAATCCGCGCATGCCACCTGGTCCGCCGATCAGCGATCCCTGCGGCCGCAAACTCAGCCGAAAACCGAGGCGCGTACGCCGCCGCCCAAGACGCGGCATGCACTTCCCCAACTGCCTCCCCATCAGCAGCGGTCGCAACCCGCGCCAAAAAGCCGGCCGGCGCCGCCGCACCGGTCCCATCGCTCGTGCCGGCGGGGGTGGCGGCTGTCCTGTCGGTTGAGGTGGTGCGGTCGGGTGGAGCGGATGAGTTGGTCGGGGCGGGTGGGTTGGTCGGGGCGGGTGGGTTGGTGGGGGCGTCAGGGGATGGGGCGGTCAAGGCAGGTCTCCAGTTGGGTTTGGGCTCGGTGGGCGGCGCCGCGGACTGATTGGTCGGGATCGTCGAGAAGGGGGCGTAGTGCGGCAGCGTGTTCGTACTCGCCGGCGGCGCCGATCGCGCGTACTGTGGCGGCGCGCACGCGGGGTAGTTCGTGGGTGAGCATCGGGAGCAGCGCATCCACAAGCTGGCCGAGCTCACGTTGGGCGGTGATCTTCGCGACGTGCTCGCGTACGCGCCAGGCGGGATCGTTCGCCGCAATCAGCAAGGTGTCGACCACGTCGTCACGCCACACGTACAAGAAGACACGCGCCGCCCACACCCGCACCCAGTAGTAGTTGACCGGATCGACCGGCGTCTTCCACCCGCCCGGATTGTCCATCCCGGTCAGCGCGACGAGCCGCGGAAGCGCACTCCCGTACGCGTCTTCCCCGGAAACGTCGCCCCGAAGAAACGCCACCGCCCAATCCACCACAGTGTCCTCGCCGTACGCAGCACAAGCCGCCCGCACAACCTCCCGAGGCGCTTCCCGCTCCATTCCCACACCCCCACCCAACCACCCCACCCCGACACTTTGAGAACCCACCACGTACTCTCCGGCCGCAAAAGTACGCAGTAGCTTCCCAAAGCCAGAGTCACCGGCCCCAGCCACCGAGATCCAGCCGCCGAGACCCAGTTCGCCGAGTGCCAGCGTCGACCCCGCACTTTGCGGAGAGAAGGTGCCGAGACGCAGATTTTCCGAGAGCAGTCGCCGAGGCGCAGTTTGCGGAGAGAAGGTGCCGAGGCGCAGATTGCCGAGAGCAGTCGCCGAGGGCAGTTCAGAGGTGAACCTCCCGTGTTGCCCGTTCACCCCTCGCATGCAGCCGGTGAAGAAACAACCGCAGACGCTAACCCCTGAACTGGCCCCACCGAGGCACCCCGCTCGGATGCTGCTGCACAGCGCCGCCGCGCGGAGGCAGGTGCTCGCGGTGAGCGGGGCGGCGAGTGCTCGCGGTGGGCGCGGGCGTGAGTGGGGTGCGGCGGCGAGTGCTCGCGGAGGTGAGTGCTCGCGGTGAGCGCGGAGGCGAGTGCTCACGGAGGGCACGGAGATGGGTGCTCGCGGTGGGCGCGAAGACGAGTGCTCGCGGTGGGCGCCGCGGCGACGGCTGTGGCAAGTGGGGCGTGCGGAAGCTGCGGTGGCCTTCGCGCGGCGCGGAGGTAGGTACTCGCGGTGCGCGCGGCGGCGGGTGCTCACGGAGGGCGCGGAGGTGGTGCTCACCGTGGGCGCGGATGCGAGTGCTCGCGGTGGGCGCGCGGCGGCGGCTGTGGCGGGTGGAGCGTGCGGAGGCTGCGGTGGCCTTCGCGCGGGTCAGCTGAGCGTGAAGCCGGCCCAGCTCTGACGCCCTGTCCGGTACCGAAGGACGGGTAGTGGTCTGGCCAGCAGCAGCCGAACGCGGGTGCTGCACGCTCAGCATTCGGCGTTGGCGACCATGACTACCCGTCCTTCGGTACGCGGTGGAGCAGGCGGTTGGGTTTGCGAACGCGGCGGACGGCAGCTGTGGGTGGCCGGGTGGGAACGGGGTGGTTGAGGGCGGCGAGCGGGTGGTGGGGTGGTGGTTGCGGCGCGGATTCGGTTAGTCGAGTACCCGGTGCTGATCGGCGGGTTCATGGAGGTCGCCGCGCAGATCACCTGGTGGGCGCCGCGCGGTGGGTGACCACCGCGGGATGCCGCCGTCGGCGAGAGACGGCGTACGCGGAGGACGCGGAGGACGCGGAGGACGCGGAGGACGCGGAGGACGCGGAGGACGCGGAGGAC
>NZ_BAAAPH010000010.1:153034-271281 GCF_039531045.1 Kribbella hippodromi
CGCGGACGTGACGGCGTACACGCGCGGAGGTTGCGGTGACCCGGCCGGAAGCTGGACGTGGTCCTCAGCGGCGGTGAGGTGTCGCGGTGAGGTGTCGCGGTGAGGTGTCGCGGTGGGGTGGGGGTTTGCCCGGCGCCGCCAGGGTTGGGCGGGCCGGGGCCGGGGGTTAGTGGGTCCAGGTGGCTCGGTAGTTGTAGCCGTCTTGGCCGGGGGATTCCCAGTGGAGGCGGACCCGGGCGCCGGGGGTCAGGGAGCGGAAGCCTTCGGCTTCGATGGCGGAGAAGTGGGTCCAGCAGCCGCCGGGGGTGCTGGGGCTGTCGATGACGCCCCAGCCCTCGTCGTCGTGCCAGAACCGGACGATGCCGTCGTCCTCGCCGGTCTGGTGGTCCATCAGCTCGCGATCAGGGAACGCAGGACGTACTGCAGGATGCCGCCGTTGCGGTAGTAGTCGGCCTCACCTGGGGTGTCGATGCGGACGACCGCGTCGAACTCCTGCACGGCACCGTCGGGCGCGGTGGCCTTGACGTGTACGGTGCGTGGGATCGAGCCGTTGTTGAGCTCGGTGACGCCCGTGATGTCGAACGTCTCCTCGCCGGTCAGCCCGAGCGACTCGGCGGTCTCGCCCTCCGGGTACTGCAGCGGCAGCACACCCATCCCGATCAGGTTCGACCGGTGGATCCGTTCGAAGGACTCGGTGATGACAGCCTTCGCACCGAGCAGCGCAGTGCCCTTCGCGGCCCAGTCACGCGACGAACCCGAGCCGTACTCCTTGCCGGCCAGGATCACCAGCGGCGTCCCGGCCGCGGCGTACGCCTGGGCCGCGTCGTAGATCGTGGTGACCGGCGCGTCGGCCTGGGTGAAGTCGCGGGTGAAACCGCCCTCGGTCCCCGGCGCGATCTGGTTCCGGAGCCGGATGTTCGCGAACGTGCCGCGGATCATCACCTCGTGGTTGCCCCGGCGCGAACCGTACGAGTTGAAGTCCTTGCGCGCGACGCCGTGGTCGGCCAGGTACGTACCCGCCGGGCTGTCCGCCTTGATCGAACCGGCCGGCGAGATGTGGTCGGTCGTGACCGAGTCGCCCAGCTTCGCCAGCACCCGCGCGCCGGCGATGTCGGTGACCGGTGCCGGCTCCTTCGCCATGCCGTCGAAGTACGGAGGCTTGCGGACGTACGTCGACTCGCTGTCCCACGCGAACGTCTTGCCCTCCGGCGTCGGCAGCGACTGCCAGCGCTCGTCACCGGCGAACACGTCGGCGTAGTCCTTCGCGAACATCTCCTTGTTGATCGAGGTCGCGATCGTCGCCTCGACCTCGTCGGCGCTCGGCCAGATGTCCTTCAGGAAGACGTCGTTCCCGTCCTGGTCCTTGCCCAGGGCATCGGTCTCGAAGTCGAAGTCCATCGTCCCGGCCAGCGCGTACGCGATCACCAGCGGCGGCGAGGCCAGGTAGTTCATCTTCACGTCCGGGTTGATCCGGCCCTCGAAGTTGCGGTTTCCGGACAGCACCGAGACGACGGCCAGGTCGGCCTCCTGCACGCCGGCCGAGATCGCTTCCGGCAGCGGGCCCGAGTTGCCGATGCAGGTCGTGCAGCCGTAACCGACCAGGTGGAAGCCGAGCTTCTCCAGGTACGGCGTGACGCCGGCCTTCTCGTAGTAATCGGTGACGACCTTCGAACCCGGCGCCAGCGACGTCTTCACCCACGGCTTCGAGGCGAGGCCCTTGTCCACCGCGTTCTTCGCGAGCAGCGCGGCGGCGAGCATGACCGACGGGTTCGACGTGTTGGTGCAGGAGGTGATGCTGGCGATCACGACGTGGCCGTGGTCGAGCTCGACCTCCTGGCCGTCCAGCGAGACCGTGGTCTTCTTCGACCGGCGGTCCGCGACGCCCGCGACCTCGTGCGGGTTGTCGTCCACGCTGCCGTGGCCGTTGGGCGCGTCGCTGGCCGGGAAGCTCCCGGTCTCGGACGGGTCGACGTCCTTCTCCTCGTCCGCGTAGTCCGGCAGCACCGCGCGGAACGACTCCTTGGCCTTGCTCAGCTCGATCCGGTCCTGCGGCCGCTTCGGGCCCGCGATCGACGGAACGACCGTCGACAGGTCGAGCTCGAGGTACTCCGAGAAGCGCGGCTCGACGGCCGGGTTGTGCCAGAGGCCCTGCTCCTTCGCGTACGCCTCGACCAGGGCGACGTCGTCGTCCGAGCGGCCGGTGAGCCGCAGGTAGTCGAGCGTGACGTCGTCGATCGGGAAGATCGCACAGGTGGAGCCGAACTCCGGGCTCATGTTGCCGATCGTGGCCCGGTTCGCCAGCGGGACCGCGGCGACGCCGTCACCGTAGAACTCGACGAACTTGCCGACCACGCCGTGCTTGCGCAGCATCTGGGTGATCGTCAGCACCACGTCGGTCGCGGTCGCGCCGGCCGGCACCGCGCCGGTCAGCTTGAAGCCGACGACCTTCGGGATCAGCATCGACACCGGCTGGCCGAGCATCGCGGCCTCGGCCTCGATCCCGCCGACACCCCAGCCGAGCACGCCCAGGCCGTTCACCATCGTGGTGTGGCTGTCGGTGCCGACACAGGTGTCCGGGTACGCCTGGCCGTTGCGGACCATGACCGTCCGCGCCAGGTGCTCGATGTTCACCTGGTGCACGATGCCGGTGCCGGGCGGGACGACCTTGAACTCGTCGAAGGCGGTCTGGCCCCAGCGGAGGAACTGGTAGCGCTCGCGGTTCCGCCCGTACTCGAACTCGACGTTGCGCTCGAAGGCGTCCGGCGTGCCGAACACGTCGATGATGACCGAGTGGTCGATGACCAGCTCGGCCGGCGCCAGCGGGTTGATCTTGGTCGGGTCGCCGCCGAGCTCACCGACCGCCTCGCGCATCGTGGCCAGGTCGACCACGCACGG
This sequence comes from Kribbella hippodromi, assembly GCF_039531045.1. Taxonomy (NCBI): domain Bacteria; kingdom Bacillati; phylum Actinomycetota; class Actinomycetes; order Propionibacteriales; family Kribbellaceae; genus Kribbella; species Kribbella hippodromi. The sequence continues at coordinate 155,930 of NZ_BAAAPH010000010.1, forward strand.
CACGCCGGTGAAGTCCTGCATGATCACCCGCGCCGGGGTGAACTGGATCTCGGTGTCCGGGGCCGCATTCTGGTCCCAGTTGCCGAGCTTGCCGATGTGCTCGGCGGTGATGTTCGCGCCGTCCTCGGTGCGCAGCAGGTTCTCCAGCAGGATCTTCAGCGAGTACGGCAGTGTGTCCGCACCCTCGATGCCCGCCAACCTGAAGATCTCGTACGACTGCCCGTTGACCTCGAGTGCACCCTTGGCACCGAAGCTGTCGACGCTCGCCATCAACCCGCTCCTCTGTCAGTCCTTGTTCGCTCAGGCCCATCCTGCCGAGCGCGGCTCCCGGCCCAGAGGTCAGGTTCCCCTAACCTCCGGCCGCAAAACTCTCTCGACATCAAGATACACGACATCGAGCCACTGTCGGGAGGCGTTATGAAACCTGTGGACAAACCTCGGCCGCGATCAGGTCCAGGTGATCGAGGTCGTGCAGGTCCATGATCTGCACGTACTGCCGGTCCGATCCCACCGCGGCGAACCGCCCGAGCCGGTCGACCACCTCGGCCGGCGTACCCGCGATCGCGTTCGCCTTCAGGTCGTCGACGTCGCGGCCGATCGCGTCGGCGCGCTGCTTCACCTGCGCGTCGTCCTTGCCGACCACGACCGTGTGCGCGGTGGACAAGGCGAGTGTCTTCGGGTCACGGCCGATCGCCGCGCAGGCCGCTCGTACGCGCTCGAACAGGGTCTGGGTCTCCTCGACGCTCCGGAAGCCCGCGTTGAACTCGGCCGCGTACTGGGCGGCGAGCGCCGGCGTACGCTTCTTGCCCGCGCCGCCGATGATGATCGGTGGATGCTGCTGCACCGGCTTCGGCAACGCCGGCGAATCGGAGAGCTGGTAGTGCTTGCCCTCGAAGTCGTACTTCTCCCCCACCGGTGTGTCCCAGAGGCCGGTGATCAGCTCGAGCTGCTCGGTGAGGAGGTCGAAACGGCCCGGGGTGTCGGGGAAGTCCAGTCCGTACGCCTTGTGCTCCGCCTCGTACCACCCGGCGCCGAGACCGAGCTCGGCGCGACCGCCGCTCATCTGGTCGACCTGCGCGACCGAGATCGCGAGGACACCCGGGTACCGGAAGGTGGCTGAGCTGACCAGAGTGCCGAGCTTGATCCGCTGCGTTTCACGGGCCAGGCCGGCCAGCGTGATCCAGGAGTCGGTCGGGCCAGGGAGGCCGTCGTTCGGGCCCATGACCAGGTAGTGGTCCGACCGGAAGAACGCGTCGAAGCCGTTCTCCTCGGTCTTCTTGGCCACGGCGAGCAGGTCGTCGTAGGTGGCGCCTTGCTGGGGTTCGGTGAAGATCCTGAGAAGCATGACGCAAACGCTATCTCGCGCTGGTGTACAGCTTCTCGAGATAGGACGGCTGCCACTCGGGACCACGGTCGTACAAGCGACGTACCAGGCCGTTCACGTCCAGCCGCGGCTCGATCGGGTTGTCCCACCAGTCCGGCACCTGGTCGTACCAGCGGTCCACCCGCAACGTACGCCCGGCCGCGTCGATCCGGGCGAACAACCAGCCGCCCTGCTCACCCTGCGCCTCGGTCAGCCACAGGTCACCGAGCAGCCCGCTGAGCTTGTCCGCCGCGAACTCCGGGTCGTCGATCTCCGGCGGCTCGAGGTCGAACCGGTAGGACGGCGCCCGCGGATCCAGCACCTGCACCTGAATCGTGAAACCCGAAGGCACGACCGCCGTGCGCGCCCGGCACCAGTCGTGCAGTGCTCGCATCGCGTCGGACTCCTCGGGGCGCGGCCGGGGCCGCTCGGCCTCCGCGCGCATTGCTTCCTCCAAGGATCCCGCCGGCGGCGTAACCCGAGGCCCGTCCCCGCCGATCAGCCCCAGCCCCGGAATCGACATGCCTCCGAGGGCCACCGCGGCCGCGACTGCACTCACACCGGCGGCCGTGTCCAGCCCATCGCGAACCTCGGCCGAGTCAGCCGCGTACGCGCGAACCGGCTGCTCCGCGGGGTGCGGGTGATCGAGCTCGTAGGTGCTGGGGGTGAGCTCTGGGTTGGGGTTGGGTGCGGGCTCCGGTGGGGGCACGCGGCTCGGGTCGGGGTGCGGGTCAGGCCACGGCTCACGATCCGGCTCCGGGTCCGGCTGAGGCTCGGGTTCCGGCAACGGGCTCGGCGCGGGCTCGGGCTCAGGATGCGGCTCGGGCTCAGGATGCGGCTCGGGCTCAGGGTGCGGCTCGGGTTCGGGCCACGGTTCGGGTTCGGGTTCTGGGAACGGCCGCGGCTCCGGGCGGGGTTCCGGATCTGGGAACGGCCGGGGTTCGGGGCTCGGTTCCGGGTCCGGGAAGGGGCGCGGTTCCGGGCGGGGGTCAGGGGTCGGGTACGGGTCGGGGCCCGGACCTGGGGTTGGGTACGGATCGGGACCTGGGTAGGGGTCGGGCCCTGGACCTGGGGTTGGGTATGGGTCGGGGCCCGGGCCTGGGATCGGGTTGGGGGTGGGCAGCGGGTTGGGGGTTGGTTGTGGCCAGGGGTCGGACTGGGGTGACGGGGCGGATTGAGGCTCTACTTGAGCTTTAGCCTCTGGGAAGATGTATGCGGGCTGTTGCGGGCCCGTCGTGAGTGCGTCGGACGCCTGGTACGGCTCGGGGTCGTCGATGACGGCGGGGATCTCTGCGGTCAGGTCATCGGTGAGTTCGTCGTCCGATTCCCCGACCGGACCTGCGCCCGCGTCCCCCAACGGACCTGCGTCCGACTCCCCCACCGGGCCTGCGGTGTCCGCGGTGCGATCCGCAGGCTCGTACGCCCGGTCGAGCGCCGATGGCGAAGCAGGTTCCGTGTACGCGTCAGCTGGTGCACCGGATGCCGCATCAGCCGAGTACCTGTCGGAGATGTCGGGCGTGGACACCGTGGGGTACGCGTCGGGGGTGGACGGCGGTGAGTACGTGTCGTGCGGTTCGGGTCGTGCGGGCGCGAAGGGGGACGGGCCGGTGAAGGACTCGGGCTCGTTGTCTTCGGTTGGTGGGTCCTCGTCGGTTGGTAGGTCGAGGACGGCCTCGATCTCGGCGGTGGGGGCGTCGTCGTCTTCGAGGGCAGCGTCGGACGGCTGCGGAGGGGCAGCGGGGAGGGACGCGGCGGGCAGGGACGCGGCTTGGTGGGACGCGTTGGGGAGGTTGGGTGGGGTGGTGAGGGGCTGGGTGCGGCTGTTGGGGTCTTCTACCCACTCGCCGTTGATCCAGGCCGGGCCGTTCCATTCGGCGTCCGCGCCACCGGGCGCTCCGAGGACGGTGGGCGCGGGGGTGCCGGTGGACGGTTCGGGAGGGAAGGGGTTGTATTCGCTGGTCGCGGGCTGGTCGGACCAGGCTGGGTGTTCGGCGGTTTCCCAGTCTTGTTCGTCGGCTGGGGGCGTGGCGGGGGTGTCGGCGAAGAGGCTGTTGTAGAAGTCTTCGCCTTCGTAGCGGCCGCCGCCCACGCGTGGGGGTTCGGCCGACGGGAGGGCCGGGTTGTACGGCGGGTGGGACGTCGGGAGGCCGTTGCCGGAGAGATTCTCCGGGAGATACGCGCCGGGAGCAGGTGCCGGCGGATACTCACCGGCCCGACCGCTCCCAGAGGTGTCGCCCGGCTGACCGAAACCTGCGCCCGGCTGAGCCGACCCGGGGGTCGGCTGGCTGGAGGGGGGCGTGTCTATGGGTTGGCCGGTGAAAGGGCTGATGCCTGGGGGGACGACGAACGATTCCTCGTCCTGGGTCGGCCACTGCGTGTCGGGTGCTCCAGTCACGTCAGGCTCAACGACTGAGACCTCGGCTGTGTCAGGGTCAGTCGGGAAAATTTCCGGGACCGCAAAGTTTCGGGTGAAATCGGCGGCGGCGGTGACCCCGGCGGCCGGGTCGGGCTGGACGGGTGAGCGGGGGTCGATCCGGAACGGCGCGAAGAACGCCGCGAGGGACTCAACTGTGATCTCGCCGGTGCGGGCGGTCTGGATCAGCTCGACCCCGTACGGGCGTAACTCGTCGAGCCCGCCCAGGTAGTCGGCCCACTCGGCCACCCACTCGACCATTTCCTCGGCCGTGGCCTCGTCGGAGGTGATCCACTGGCCGATCGGTGCGAAGCCGTCCTCAACCGCGTCCCAGGGGTCACCGGGGTACGAAGCGCGCGCCCATGTCCCGTTGAACGCCCCGTACACGAAGCCGAGCTCGCCCGCGTCCTGGCGGCGGCGTACCTCCGGCTGACCGATCCAGTCCGGCGATCCGGCCAGCAGGTCGGAGCCGGCGGTGCGGCTGTGCTGCGTGTGGAAGCCCCACAGCACCGCCCGCCCGTCGCCCAGGCGGGTCATCCGCAGCACGGACGCGGTTTCGTCCTGATGGTGGTACCCGTCGGCGTCCGCATACCACCGCCGGTCGAAGCCCGTGGCATGGGCGACCGCGGACAGCGCGGTCCAGCGGGCCCGCAACTCCTCCGGGTCGTCCAAATCAACGAGCGGCATCAGGTCTCCAGCGCATTGGAATCCAGACCCAGACGCTACCCGAGGCTCCCAGGAGGCACCAGTCAGCTGTCCACAGGCTCGAGGATGGCGACGCATTCGATGTGGTGGGTCATGCCGAACAGGTCGAACGCCCGCAAGGACGCGATCCCGTACCCGAGTCGCCCGAAGGTCTTGAGGTCGCGGGCCAGCGCCGCCGGGTCGCACGCCACGTACGCGATGCGCCGCGGGCTCAGCGCGGCGATCCGGCGTACGACGTCCTTCCCCGCGCCGGTACGCGGCGGGTCCAGTACGACCAGATCCACGTGCTCAAGGCCATGACCAGCGGCAGCGTTCAGTACGCGGTCGACGTCACCGTTCTCGAGTGTCACACCGTCCAGGTCGTGCAGGTTGCGCCGGGCGTTCCGGACCGCGTCCTTGTCGCCCTCGATCGCCAGCACCGGGCAGCCTGCTTCGGCCAGGAACGCCGCGAACAGTCCGACCCCGCAGTACAGGTCCAGCGCGGTCTCCCCCGCCACTGGCTCCAGACCGCTCAGGACGGCGTCCACGAGCATCTCCGGTGCGGCAGGATGCACCTGCCAGAACCCACCGGCCTCGACCCGGAACCGCCGCTCCCGTACTACCTCAACCAGACGCTCACCAGCCTCCTGGTCGGTCTGGACGGCGGTCTTCCCCTCCGACGACACAACAGCCTGTACAGACGAAACACCGGGCCACTGCGAGTTCAGTACGTCCGGAGTCCCCGGGTGGGCGATCAGACACCGGTCGATGGGTACCAGGTCGTGCGACCGGTGCGCGTACATGCCGGGCCGGCCGTCCACCACCGCGTACCGCATCCGGGTACGCCAGCCGAGACCGTCGTCACCAGGTGACTCCATCACGATGGTGCGCTCGATCCCACCGATCCGCCGCAACGTATCGGAGACCACAGTGGCCTTCAGCCGGCGCTGCTCGACGATGTTGGCGTGCTGGAAGTCGCAGCCACCACACAGCCCCGGTCCGGCGTACGGGCAGGGCGGATCGATCCGCTGCGGCGACGGCGTCAGCACCTGAACCGCATCGGCTCTCAGGTACTTGGCGGTCTGCTCAGTGATCCGCGCATGCACCAGCTCCCCCGGCAGCGCATGCCGGACGAACACCACCTGTCCCTCGTGCCGAGCGACACAGTGTCCCCCGTGCGCTACCGGACCTACTTCCAGCTCGACAACCGTCCCGACCAGACTGTCGCCGTCACCGTTCTCGCCTGTCACCGATCTCCTGTCGACTTGCGGGCGCCGCGCCGTACCTGGCCGGCCACCCGTTCCACCCGGTCCTGCCGCTCCTCGGCCCCCTGCGACGAGAGCAGCTGGTAAGGAACGGACGTCACCATCACACCAGGTGTGAACAAGAGCCGCCCCTTGAGCCGCAGTGCACTCTGGTTGTGCAGGAGGTGCTCCCACCAGTGCCCGACCACGTACTCGGGGATGTAGACCATCACCACGTCCCGCGGCGACTGCCTGCGGATGTCCCGCACGTACTGCAGGATCGGCCGGGTGATCTCCCGATACGGCGACGCCAGCCGCTTCAACGGGATCGGGATGTTCCGGGCGTCCCAGTCCGCCTGTAGCGCGTCCGCCTCGTCGCGGTCGACGTCGACGGTGACCGCCTCCAGCGTGTACGGCCGGGCCGCCTTGGCGAAGGCCAGTGCCCGCAGCGTCGGCCGGTGCAGTTTCGACACCAGCACGATCGAGTGCACGCGGGACGGCAGCATCAGCGGCTCGTCCCCTTCCGCGGACATCTGCTTGCGTACGGTCTCGTAGTGCCGCCGAATGCCCTTCATCAGCAAGAACAGTGCCGCCATGGCGATGATCGCGATGTACGCGCCGTGGGTGAACTTGGTCAGCAGCACGATCACCAGCACGACCGCGGTCATCGTCAGGCCGACCGTGTTGATCACCCGGGACCGGTACATGTGCCGTCGTTTGGCGCTGTCCGTCTCGGTCTTCAGGTGCCGCGTCCAGTGCCGGATCATGCCGAACTGGCTGAGCGTGAAGCTCACGAACACACCCACGATGTACAGCTGGATCAGCTTGGTCACCTGGGCGTCGAACGCGATGATCAGCCCGGCCGCGCAGAGCGCCAGCAGGACGATGCCGTTGCTGTACGCGAGCCGGTCGCCTCGCGTATGCAACTGACGCGGCAGGAAACCGTCCCGGGCCAGGATCGACGCGAGGACGGGGAAGCCGTTGAAGGCGGTGTTCGCGGCCAGTACCAGGATCAGCATGGTCGCGCCGATCACCACGTAGAAGGCCGGCTGGAAGTTGGAGAACACCGCGTCGCCGATCTGGCCGATCACGGTCTTCTGGGTGTAGCTCGCACCGACCGGCTGACCGTTCAGGTACAGCTGAGTGGCTGGGTCTTCGGCGAAGCGGAGCTTCATCTTGCCGGCCAGGAACAGGATGCTCATCAGCATCGTGACGGCGATCGTACCGAGCAGCAGCAGCGTGGTCGCGGCGTTCCGGCTCTTCGGCTTGCGGAACGCCGGTACGCCGTTGCTGATCGCCTCGACGCCGGTCAGCGCCGCACAGCCGGACGAGAACGCCCGGGCCAGCAGGAAGACCGCGGCCAGCCCGGTGAACACCTCGTGGCCGGACTCGGCGCGGACCTCGAAGCCGGCGCTCTCCGCCAGCGGCAGGTTGCCGGCCGCGAGCCGGATCAGGCCCCAGATCGCCATTCCGATGATCGAGAACATGAAGATGTAGGTCGGGATCGCGAAGATCCCGCCGGATTCGCGGACGCCGCGCAGATTCATCGCGGTCAGCAGCAGTACCAGGCCGACCGCGAGTGGTACCTCATGTCCTTCCAGGAACGGCAGCGCCGATTTCGCGTTCTGTACGCCGGAGGAGATCGACACCGCCACGGTCAGCACGTAGTCGACCATCAGCGCGCTCGCCACGGTCAGCCCGGCGGTCGGGCCGATGTTGACGGTCGCGACCTCGTAGTCACCCCCACCCGACGGGTACGCGTGCACGTTCTGCCGGTACGAGGCCACCACCACGAGCATCACGAACGCGACCAGCAGCCCGATCTTCCACGAGTAGCTGTACGCCGCCAGCCCGGCGATCGACAGCGTCAGAAAGACCTCGTCCGGCGCGTACGCGACCGAGGACAGCGCGTCACTGGCGAAAACCGGCAGCGCGATGCGCTTCGGCAGCAGCGTCTCACCCAACTGGGTGCTACGTAATTTGCGACCGAGCAGCAGCCGTTTGCCGATGTCGCCTAGAGCGGGAGTCACACCGGTGATGTTAGAGGGCGTCGGACACGACCTCTGTTCCGGTGTAGCGTCTAACCCTGCCGAACGAGACAGCAGCCCTTCCGGGGGCGAGGAGTGATTGCGGAGTGCACGTCGTCATCATGGGCTGCGGCCGCGTCGGTTCGACGCTCGCCCGCGGTCTGGAGAAGCGGGGCCACACGGTCGCGATCATCGACCAGGCGGCCGACGCGTTCCGCCGGCTGAGCCCGAACTTCACCGGCCGGACCATCGTCGGGATGGGCTTCGACCGGGAGGTACTGATCGAGGCCGGGATCGAGGACGCCGAGGCGTTCGCCGCGGTCTCCAACGGCGACAACTCGAACATCCTGGCCGCCCGGGTGGCGCGGGAGACGTTCGGGATCGGCAACGTGGTGGCCCGGATCTACGACCCGGGCCGCGCCGAGGTGTACCAGCGGCTCGGCATCCCCACCGTCGGCACCGTCCGCTGGACCGTCGACCAGATGATGCGCCGGCTGCTGCCCGAAGGATCCGAGCCGGAGTGGCGCGATCCGTCCGGCACCGTACGGCTGGCCGAGGTGCACGTACACGCCGCCTGGATCGGCCGGGTCGCCCTGGACATCGAGAAGGCCACCGGCGCCCGGGTCGCGTTCCTGACCCGGCTCGGCGAGGGCATCCTGCCCCGGGCCGACACGGTCATCCAGGAGGGTGACCTGGTCCATGTCGTGATGCTGGAGCGGGACGCCGCCGCGATCGAGTCCCAGCTCGGCGCGAAGCCTGAGGAGCTGTGATGCGGGTAGCCATCGCCGGGGCCGGGCAGGTCGGCCGGTCGATCGCCAGCGAACTGCTGGACAACGGCCACGAGGTCCTGCTGATCGACAAGGACCCACGCGCGATCAAGGCCGAGTCCGTACCGCGGGCCGAATGGCTGCTGGCCGACGCCTGCGAGCTGTCCTCCCTGGAAGAGGCCGCCCTGCAGCGCTGCCAGGTCGCGATCGCCAGCACCGGCGACGACAAGGTCAACTTGGTCGTGTCACTGCTCGCGAAAACCGAGTTCGGCGTACCGCGAACCGTTGCGCGGGTCAACCATCCGCGCAACGAGTGGATGTTCAACGAGGCGTGGGGCGTCGACGTGTCGGTGTCCACGCCGCGGATCATGTCCGCGCTGGTGGAAGAGGCGGTGTCGGTCGGCGACCTGGTCCGCCTGTTCACCTTCCGCCAGGGCGACGCCAACCTGGTCGAACTCACCCTCCCCGAAGACTCCCCCATGATCGGCCGCCGCGTCGGCGACGTCGACTGGCCGCTGGACACCGCCTTGGTGGTCATCCTCCGCGAAGGCCGAGTCCTCCGCCCCGACCCCGAAGGCACCCTCGAACTCAACGACGAACTCCTCTTCGTAGCCGCCGACGAAACCGAAGAACAACTCGAAGACATGCTCTCCCCCCACCACCGAAAGCCCGACCAGTAACTCTCGGGACACACGCCCAGCTACGGGAAGCACCGCCCACAAAGAACCCCGCTTCGCGCCACCTGCTTGTTGGCCGCTTCGCACCAACTGCTTGTCGGCCACTTCGCGTCGAGCGTCGGGCGGAGGGACCGATGCAGGCGTTAACCCCTGAGGTTGTTCCTTCACCCCCTGCATGCCGATGGTGAAGGAACAACCTGTGACGTTAACCCCCACCCCGCAAGCACCTGTGTCAGTGCTCCTTCTTTCGCACAGCACAGTCACCCGCCGCGCCCCAGAAGTACATGCGGCTTCACCACACCACCCCGCGGAAGCACTTTCCGCGCAGCAACCAACAAACAGCCGCCGCGAAGCAACCCCGTGCTGAGCACATCTCAGGTGGGTTCTCCACTGCTCTTGTGGGTTCTCCACCCGCATACCAGTAGAGAACCCACCACTCGAGTGGAGAACCCAGCAGCAACCCGGGTAGGCCACCGCCGGGCAACATCCGCACCAAGGCGGTGACGTGTCGCGACCTTTCTTCTGCACTGGGGTGTACGCAGTAGGCGCTACCCGGCCGAACGACCGTGACACAGCACCCTGCCACGCTCACCCCGGAAGCACCTCTGGCACCCACCCAGCGCCCACGCCAAACACCTGGCTTTCGGGCAGAGCGATACACCAATCACCTCCACCGCGCCACGGAGCGGTGTCCTGTACGAGCAGTACCTCTTGTACCTGGCCGTCCTGGGGTCCGCCGGCGCGAAAGCACGTCCGCCGCGAAGCGAAACAACCAGCTTGACGGGCCGCCGCGAAGCGGTGACCTTTGCACGCAGTACACCTTCTACCTGGCACTGAGGGCAGCCGCTGGTCCGAAAGCACCTCCGCCGCGCCGCGGAGCGGCCGGCCGACAGCCGCCGCGAAGTGGTGTCCTCTGCGGAGTACTACTTCCTCACACAGCAGTTGGAAGCTGGTTCCCCCGGGAGGACATCCCGCTTCGCCTAGCACCTCCTCGCGGAAGCACCTGTCTCACGCCGCGCAGCGGCAAGTAGACAGCCGCCGCGAAGCGATGACCTTTGCAGGCAGTACACCTTCTACCTGGCACTGCGGGCAGCCGCTGCTCCGAAAGGAACCTCCGCCGCGCCGCGAAGCGCCAGCTGACGGCCGCCGCGGAGCGGTGTCGTCCGCAGCAGTACTACTTCTTCACGCGGCGCAGTTGGAAGCGGCTCCCGCCGGAAGGACATCCGGCTCCACCTAGCACCTCCCCGCGGAAGCGCCTGTCTTACGCCGTGAAGCGGGCTGCAGGTAGTCGCTGCGGAGTGGTGGCTTATTTTTTGCCGCGGAGGAGGTGGGTGATGGTGTCTCGGGTTTCGGTCCATTTTTCGGGGGGCATGGAGCCTCGGAGGACGGTGTAGGCGCACCAGATGGCCAGGGCGTAGAACGGGAGGCCCAGGCCGATCTTGGCGATGCCGAGGGCGTTCAGGCTGCCGGTGAAGTACAGCGGGACCTGGACGATCAGGCGGATGGCGAACAGGCCTACGAACACCATGGTGGCGCGGGAGAAGCCCTTGAGCAGGGCGGGGTCGCGGCGCCAAGCCGTACCGGTTTGGGTGATCACGCCGTACAGGACGCCGAACAGGGGCCAGCGGAACAGTACGGTCAGCAAGTACAGCGCCCCGTACCCGAGGTTTGTCAGCAGACCAGGGACGTAGAAGTCCTTCGCGTTGCCGGTCCGGTTGGCGACGAAGGCTGAGATGAGTACGCCGACGAAACCGCCGAAGACGTTGCGCAGGGGCTGTTTGCGGATCAGGCGGATGACCGCGATCAGCCCGGCGATACCGACCGCGATGATCAGGGACTGCTGGAGTTTGTGGTCGGTGGCGGCGTACGCGACCAGGAACGCGATCCACGGCAGACCGATGTCGAGCAGCGCGCCCCAGCCACCGAGCGCCTGGAAGAAGTCCTTGTCCGAACTCTGCGCCGGCTTCCCGGGCTCCCCAGCCGGCTCCCCCGCCGCCGAAGCCTCCTGCGTCGCCGCGGCCTCCACCTCGGGCTTCAGGATTTCGACCAGTTTCTCCTGGAGGTCGTCCTCGACCTGGTCCCGGCGGGACGTCGGGTCAGCCATTCGCGGCCTGCGGACGCAGCTCGTAGCGGGGGTTGAACATCACCCGGTCGCCGTCGACGACGCCGATCCGGCCGGAGGCGATCAGGTCGGAGCCGGCGTGGATGCCGCCGATCTTGCGGCGGCCGAGCCACACCAGTTTCACCGTGCCGGTGCCGTCGTACAACTCGCCCTCCAAGGCCGGTACGCCGCCGCGTGGGCTGAACGTGATGGTCCGGAGGGTGCCGTACAAGGTGACCACCTCACGGTCGTGGCAGCCGGTGATGGACCGCGCGCCACAGTCCTGCGCGAAGTCCTGGAGGACTTCCGCGTCCTGCTGATCGCGGTCTCCGGCGAGCCCTCGGAAGGCACGCTTCCAGAGCCCCGCGGGTTTGCTGCTACCCATGATGTCGAGTGTAGTCCGCTCAGACCTGTTCTTCGTCCGGGTTCGGCTGGGCGCCCGGCGGCAGCTGCAGCGGCAGCGACTCACGGACCGCCATCGGCTCGTCACCGCGGACGACGATGGTGTTGCGCAGCGTCGCCTCCATCGGCTCGGCGGCGTCCGGCTCGACCGCGGCGCGGCCCAGGATGGTGCCGCGGAGCAGCCAGCGCGGGCCGTCCACGCCGATCACCCGGGAGGTCTGGCTGAAGATCTGGCCTTCGGGGTCCTCGACCGGTACGACCAGCACGAGCTCGGTACCGAACGGGCCGTCGGTCTCGGTGGCGGTGCCGCCCATCCGGCTGGCCTCGGCGGCGATCTCCTGGCGGACCTCGTCCCAGATGCCACTCTTCTTGGGCGCCGCGAACGCGCGCAGCTCCAGCGCGGAGTCCTCGAGCATCAGCAGCACGGCCTGCACCACGCCGCTCTGCTCGTCGACCTGCAGGCCCAGCTCCATGCCCGGCATCCCGGTCACGACGAGCGCGCCGAGGTCGATCCGGTCGTCAGCCTCCAGCACCTCCGCGTCGACCTCGGTCACGTCGAACGGACCCTCGGCACGGGGCTCCACCGCCTCGTCCGGACCGCCTTCGGTCCCGATCTCGGCGTCTTCGTTCCTGCCCTTGCGGCGGAAGATCACAGCTGTTGCCTACTTCCTCGATGTTTGTACGGCCGCCGTAGTTTCGCAGCCCCGCCGGTCCAACGGATGTACCTGCTCAGCGTGTCACATCGCCGAAACCACCGGTCGACCCGTGTCCCCCGTCGCCGCGCGCGGAACCGGGCAGCGTGGTCACCTCGACGAACCGTGCCTTCTCCACCTGCTGGATGACGAGCTGGGCGATCCGGTCGCCTCGCCGCACCGTGACTTCGGCGTGCGGGTCGAGGTTGATCAGGCACACCTTGATCTCACCGCGGTACCCGGCGTCGACGGTACCGGGCGCGTTCACGATCGACACACCGTGCTTCGCGGCCAGCCCGGAGCGTGGGTGTACGAAGGCCGCGTACCCGTCTTGCAGGGCGATCGCGATCCCCGTACCGACCAAGCCACGCTCCCCGGGCTTCAGGGTCAGGTCGGTGGCCGCCACCAGGTCCGCGCCGGCGTCGCCGGGGTGTGCGTACGCCGGGATCGGCAGGTCGGGGTCGATGCGCTGGATCAGTACCTCGGTCACGAGAGGTGACCCTATCGAGACCGATCCACCGGTGACGTGCCAGGCTGGTCCCGTGGGTACGTATCGCGAGAGTCTCCGGGTCCCGGTGTCGTGGTGGATCATCGCCGCCGCGACCGTGATCACGCTGTTCGTCATCACCGCGGTCCCGGCCGGCACCATCGCCGGTGTGGTCGTCGGTGCGGTGTCGGCGGCGCTGCTGGTGCTGCTGTTCGTCCGGTACGGGGGCGCGCGGGTGGAGGTCGACGCCAAGCGGCTGCGGGCCGGCCGGGCCGAGATCGACCGGTCGTACCTGGGCACCGTCGAGGCGCTCAGCGGTGATGCCGCGCGGCAGGCGTTCGGCCGCGACTGCGACCCGCAGGCGTACCTGGTGCTGCGCAGCTATCTGCGCGGCGCGGTCCGGGTCCAGATCACCGATCCGGGCGACCCGGCGCCGTACTGGCTGATCGGCACGCGCCACCCGGACCGCTTGGCTGCGGCTCTGGACGGGCACAGCGTGGGAAGATCCTGACTGTCAGGTAGTCGCAGGAGGAGGGTTTGCGGTGGTCGGAGCGAAGATCGGCTGGAAGCTGGTACAGGCCGCGTTCACGGTGGCGGTCGGTCTGGCGGCGAGCAAGGCCGTGAGCACGGCCTGGAAACTCGGTTCGGGCGGGAAGCCGCCGAAGGACGGCCAGGGCGAGTACCTGGAGGTCGTCACCTGGGCCGCCGCGAGCGCGGCCGCCGCGGCTGCCGCGAAGCTGTTCGCGGAGCGGCGCGCCGCCGCGTACTACCTGAAGTCGACCGGTCACGCGCCGCCCGGCTACGTCCAGGACGCGACGGCGGGCCTGATCCGGGGTACCGACACCGGTCTGGTCAAGAAAGAAGACTGAACGTTCGTCAGCGGGACCGTCCCACCGAGGTGGGACGGTCCCGCTGGCCGTTGAGACGAAGCAGGGCGGCTGGTGTCAGGCTGCGCAGTCGCGGCAGATCAGCTGCCCGTTCTTCGTTTCGGCGAGCTGGCTGCGGTGGTGTACCAGGAAGCAGCTCGAACAAGTGAACTCGTCGGCCTGGCGCGGGAGCACCCGGACCGCCAGCTCCTCGTGACTCAGGTCGGCGCCGGGCAGCTCGAAGCTCTCCGCGGCCTCGGCCTCGTCCTCGTCGACCTTGCCGGAGTTCTTGTCGTGACGACGAGTCTTCAGCTCCTCGATCGACTCTTCGGAAGCGTCCTCGTCTGTCTTGCGCGGGGCGTCGTAATCAGTCGCCATGGTGTTTCCCTGCCCTCTTCGTACCCGTGGTGTTGCCTGCTGAGCCCTGAACGGGTGGAGCGGCCGAGAAATTCCGCGTCGGCGCACCGCGCTGAATCTTCGTCCCCCGAAACCCTTGACAGCCAGGCCGGGATCGGCAATCACCGTTCCCGAGGACGGGATTGTGCCCTATTACGCTCCGCAATGCACGACTGGGTCCATGCTCTGACCCGCGTGTCGCCACAAATGTCAGTACCGAACACCGAAATGCTCATTAGTGCGCGGTACTGCGCAGAAACGAACACTCAGGAGATTCTAAGCGCGCAATGGGTTCGCAGCGGCGATCAGGTCGTGGAAGGGGTCGAAGAGGGCTGGGGTGGCCGCGATCGACATCTCCGGTGACACCGGTGCGCCGTTCAGGCCGCCCACCGCCGCGCCGGCCTCGGCCGCGATGAGGGCACCGGCGCCGTAGTCCCATGGGTTCAGGCCGCGCTCGTAGACCACGTCCAGCCGGCCGCACGCGACGTAGCAGAGGTCGATCGCGCCGACGCCGATCCGGCGGATGTCCCGGACCTTGGTGATCAGCTGCTGCACCACCTCGGCCTGTACCTGGCGGCGCGCCGGGTCGTACCCGAAGCCTGTCCCGACCAGGGCCTTGGCCAGCTCGGTCTCGCCGGACACCCGGATCGGCTTGCCGTCCACGAAAGCGCCGCCGCCCTTCGTCGCGGTGAACACCTCCCCCTTGGGCGCGTCCACGACGACCCCGGCGACCGTCTCGCCGTCCACCTCCACCGCGATCGAGACGGCGTACGTCGGCAGGTCGTACAAGTAGTTGACCGTCCCGTCGATCGGATCGACCACCCAGCGCACGCCACTCGTACCGTTCACGTCGTCGCCCTCTTCGCCGAGGAACGAGTCGTCCGGCCGGGCTGCCAGCACCCGTGCGCGGATCAGCTCCTCGGACTCCCGGTCGACGGCGGTCACGACATCGGTGATCGTGCTCTTGGTGTCCGCGACGGTGATCTGCCCGCGACGACGCTCGACGATCAGCCGCGCCGCCTCCTCCGCGACCTCGACAGCCAGCTTCAGCAACTGATCGGGGAAACTCATCGACGTCCTCACTTCGTTCCGGGCGCCGACGAGGCACGAAACGCGCTGCATTGGATGGCTCGTTCGCTTCGCTCTCTCACGCGGTTTCCTTAGCTGGAGTCGGTCGGCGGAGTGGTGGGCAGCAGTCGTGGCGGCAGTCGTCCCAGGCCGGGCCGAGCTTGCCGGCGCAGGGCCGGGCCGGCTGCTCCCCACGTTCGGCGGCGGCGCGCTCGACGACCAGGTCGCGGAGCATGGTGACGAACTTCTCGTCCGTCCCCGGCGTCGCGGCCCGCGCCATCGGCAGCCCGAGCTTCTCGGCGGTCTTCGCGGCCTCGGTGTCGAGGTCGTAGATGACCTCCATGTGGTCGCTGACGAACCCGATCGGTACCACCGCCACTCCCGGTACGCCCTCGGCGGCGAGCGCTTCCAGGTGGTCGTTCACATCCGGCTCGAGCCACGGCACCTGCGGCGGCCCGGACCGCGAGCAGTACACGAGGTCAGTCCGCCTGGCCTGTCCGGTACGGCGCTCCAGCTCGGCCGTGATCTCCGCGGCGACGTCCAGATGCCAGTCCAGGTACCCGTTGCCGTCCGGTCCGCTGGTCGCGTTCATCGCGGTCGGGATGGAGTGCGTCACGTACGCGATCGCCGATCCGGCCGGCAGCTTGCTCAGCGCCGCCGCGGTGGACTCCACGAACGACCCGACGAAACCGGGGTGGTTCGCGTAGTGCCGCAGCTTGTCGATCCGCGGCGCGTCCGGTACCTCACGCGCGGCGTCCTCGAGGTTCTCCCGGTACTGCCGGCAGCCCGAGTACGACGGGTACGCCGACGTGACGATCACCACTGCCCGGCGGACACCGTCGGCGGCCATTTCGCGCATCGTGTCGGTCAGGTACGGCGCCCAGTTGCGGTTGCCCCAGTAGATCGGCAGGTCCAGCCCGATCTCGTCGAACGACGCCCGCAGCGCGCCGAGCAGCGCCCTGTTCTGGTCGTTGATCGGGCTCTTGCCGCCGAACGAGTAGTAGTGCTCGCCGACCTCCTTCAACCGCTCGTCCGGGATGCCCCGGCCGCGGGTCACGTTCTGCAGGAAGGGCAGGACGTCCTCGGGTTTCTCGGGTCCGCCGAAGGAGAGCAGCAGGACCGCGTCGTACGGGGCAGTGCCGATCGGGTGCGGGGCAGGCGACATATTCCAAGCTTCTCAGACGCCGATGGCCTAAGCTCTTCCCGGTCTCTCATGCTCAAGCCCTACATACATCTGCTCCGCCGTCCCGGTGCCGGAGCCTTCGTCACCGCCGGGGTACTCGGACGTATGCCGATCTCGATGATCGGTCTCGGCATCGTCATCCTGATCGCCAAGGAGAGCGGCTCGTACGGGCTGGCCGGCGCGGTCTCCGGAGTGGCCGTCATCGCCGGTGCACTGACCGGCCCGGTGCAGGGCCGTCTGGTCGACCGGTTCGGTCAGCGGCTGCTGATCCTGATCGGCTCGGTCACCTGCACTGTCGGCCTGGCCGGTCTGCTCATCGCTGTCCGGAGCGATTCACCGACCTGGGTCTTGTACGTGCTGTCCTTCGTTGCCGGTGGCACGCGTCCACAGGTCGGTTCGTTCGTACGAGCCCGCTGGACGCACCTGCTCGGTAGGGGCCGCGCGCTACAGACTGCGTTCGCACTCGAGGCGGTTGGTGACGAGGTCGTCTTCATCGTCGGTCCGGTACTGGTCACCACACTGGCGACGCAGTGGAGTCCGTACGCCGCTCTGATCACTGCTGGCGTACTGGGTCTTGCCGGCGGCATCTGGTTGGCATCACTGCGCGCTACGGACCCTCCTGGTCGCGGCAGGTCCGCGGACGGTACACAGCCGCCGATGCCCTGGTTGTCGATCCTCCTGCTCAGTCTGATCGGTCTGGGCCTCGGCGCGACGCTTGGTGGCGCAGAGGTCATCACAGTGGCGTTTGCCACCGAGAAGGGCCAGGAGGGGCTGGCTGGCGTCGTACTGGCCATCTGGGCGTTCGGCAGCCTGCTGGCAGGCCTCTGGTACGGGTCGGTGCACTGGCGCGCTCCAGTCGAGCGCAGGCTGTTCATCGGCACCATCGTGCTGGCCATCACCCTGGCGCCACTCCCCTGGGTCGACAGCGTGTGGCTGCTTGGTGTGGTGCTGTTCTGCTGCGGCATGACGATCGCACCGACGATGGTCGCTGTCACCGCGTGTGTCGAGGAGTGGGTACCACCGGAGCGGCTGACCGAGGCGATCACCTGGACCGTCACCGGCATACTCTTCGGTGTCGCACCAGGCAATGCGGCTGCTGGGCACGCTGTGGACCTCTGGGGCCCCTCCAACGCGTACTGGGTACCGTTCGGCGTCGGTATCGCGTGTGCCGTCGTCGCAGCAATCTCCACCACCTTCGCCCGCCCCAAGGAACGCTTCGCCCACAACTAGCCTTGTATCTCCTGTTAGGGCAGATGTGAGGCTGTGACCATGGACCACTCGATCGGGGCACTCGCGCGGCTCGCAGGCGTCTCTGTGAAGACAGTGCGGCACTACTCCGATCTCGGGTTGCTGACGTACGCCCGTACGCCCGCCGGCCACCGCCGGTACGACGACACGGCCGTAGCCCGGCTGCGGCTGATCCGGACGTTGCGTGCCTTGGACCTCGATCTACCGACCATCGGCGCCGTACTCCACGACGAACGCTCTCTCGCCGACGTCGTGGCAACTCATGCGGATGCGGTGGCGATCCAGATCCGTACGCTGCAACGGCAGCATGCCCTGCTCAAGGTCCTGGCCCAGCATCCGGAGGACAGGGAACTCATGTACGAACTCACTGACCAGTCAGAGCAGCGTGCCTTGGTCGCGGACTTCCTACGTACGACACTCGGCGACACCGATCCCGGCATCCAGCAGAACCTCACGCCCGTACTGCCCGACGAGGCCACTCCAGAGCAGCTCAACGCCTGGGTGGAGTTGACCGCGCTGATGTCCGACGAGGACTTCCGCGCATCGGTACGGCGGATCGCGACCGGCTACCAGGCACTCGCGGGCGACGATCCACTCCGCGCCGGCCCGGAGCTGCGTACCCGGCTGATCGAGCTGCGGCGTACGGAGGGCGGGCCGCGCTGGCACCGCTATCTGGAATTGGTTGCCGTGGTCAACGGCTGGGAGGCGCCGTCACGGATTGCGGGGTAGCGGGGCGTTCCAGCCGCGCCGGATCGCCAGCAACCGGATCCCGAAGCAGGCCAGTGCGGCGGCGATCGGAACCCAGGCCGCGTGGTACCCGAGTGCCGCCGCGACCACCACGATGCCGGCGCCGAGCAACGCGGGAGTGGCATAGATCTCGGAGCGCAGCACGACCGGTACGCGGCCGCTGAGGATGTCACGGAGCACACCGCCGCCGATGCCGGACAGTACGCCGAGCAGCGCGGCCGAGATCGGTGACAGCCCGAAGTCGATCGCCTTCAGCGCGCCGGTCACGCAGAACAGCGCGAGGCCGGCGGCGTCGAAGATGTTCACCAGCCGCTCCAGCCGGCCGATCCCCGGATGCAGGAAGAACGTCAGCAGGCCGGCCACGATCGGTACCGCCAGGTAGCGCCAGTCCTGGAGCGCGGCCGGCGGGGTCTGCCCGATCAGTACGTCCCGGATGAAGCCGCCGCCGAGCCCGGTGACGAGCGCCAGTACCTCGATCCCGAACACGTCGAGCTTCTTCCGGACGCCGACCAGCGCGCCGGTGATCCCGAACACGAAGATCCCGATCAGGTCGAGTACGTGCAGCACAGCCGATCCGTCCACAGCCGCACGCTAAACCACGAGCGCCGAAAGCCTTGTACTTCTATGGTTGGTGAGCATGAGCCGCGCTCCCGATGTCGACTACACCGCTACCTCCGCGCGCCCGGACTGGGCCTCGCTCCCGGCCTCACTGCGGGAGACGCTCGCGGTTGCGCTCGGCACCGGCATCAAGTCGGTGGCGCGACCGGTCAGCTCCGGCTTCACCGCCGGCTTCGCGGCCCGCGCCACCCTCGACGACGGCCGCCAGATCTTCATCAAGGCAGCGCCGGAAAACGTGCATGCGTTCAACGCGTACCAGCGTGAGGCCGAGGTGGTCGCCAAGCTGCCCGCGGCCATCCATGCCCCGGCAATCGTCACCACGGTCGAGGTGAGCGGCGCGTCCGCCGGCAGCACGTCCACCTCCGCCGCCGGTGAGTCCTCCGGTCAACGGCGGTGGTTCGCCGTGGTGTCGGAGTGGGTGGATGGGCGGATGCCTGGGACGCCGTGGACGGAGGAGGACTTCCTCCGGGTGACCGCGACGTGTGAGCGGATGGCGGACGCGTTGCATCCGAGTCCGTTGGACGGGCTGGGGTCGTTCGGGGAGCTAGCGGGTGGCGATGCCGCCGTGCCACGGCAGATTCTCGCCGGTGAGCTGCCGCTGCCGACCGGGCTGCAGGACTGGCTGCCACGCGTACTGCCGGAGCTGGCTGACCTGGCCGAAGCCGCTCCGGAGGTGATCGTCGGTGACAACGCGGCGCACTCCGACCTGCGCCCGGACAACCTGCTGATCGACGCGTCCGGCACCTGCTGGACCGTCGACTGGAACTGGCTGACTCTCGGCCCACGCTGGGTGGATTGGGCCGGTCTGCTCCCGCTCGCGCAGCATCACGGCATCGACACCTTCAGCGCGGTGCAGCGCAGTCCGCTGACCGCCGACGTACCGAACGATCACCTCGACACGTTCGCCGCCGCCATCGCCGCGTACATGATGAACCACCTCGACAACCCACCCCCACCCGGCTGCACGCCCGCACTCCGCGAACACCAGCGCCTCTCCGCCTGGACTTTCCTCGACTGGCTGGCAGTACGTCGCGGCTGGTAAGCGCCTACTGTTGAAGGTATGACGAAGGGGCCGACGTCCAGGTTCAAGGTCGAGGTGCTCGACGGGGAGCGTACGTCGCGGCGTGAGGATCTGGTCACCACCGAGGAGCCGCTCGAGTTGCGGCTGGAGTGGCCTGGGCGGCCACCGGAGCCGCTGGTCGTGACGATGCGTACGCCGGGCGCGGACTTCGAGCTCGCCGCCGGGTTCTGTCTCGGCGAAGGTTTCGCGGTCCGCCCGGACGCGATCCGGACCGTTGCCTACTGCACTGATGTCACCCTCACCCGCGAGCAGCAGTTCAACACCGTCACGGTCGCCCTCGACGCTCCTCCGGACCGCGAACCACCGCAGCGGTACGGCGTCACGTCCGCGGCCTGCGGCGTCTGCGGCCAACAGAGCCTGGACGAACTCGCGGACCGCGACTACGCACCGGTGGACCCGGTCGAGATCACCGTCGACGTCGTACGCCGCCTGCCCGAGCTGCTCCGCGAAGCACAGCCGATGTTCAGTCGTACCGGAAGCCTGCATGCGGCCGGACTGTTCACCACCGACGGCAGCAAGATCGTGGTGAAGGAAGACGTCGGCCGCCACAACGCGGTGGACAAGGTCGTCGGCTGGACCGTTCTGAACCAGCACAGCCGCGCCGGTCCCGTCCTCGCCGTCAGCGGCCGGATCGGCTACGAGATCGTCCAGAAGGCCGTCGCCGCCGGGCTCGGCATGATCGTCGCGGTCGGCGCGCCGTCCAGCCTGGCCGTAGACCTGGCCCGCCAATTCGGCGTCACCCTGGCCGGCTTCGTCCGCGGCGACCGCTGCGTCGTCTACTCCGCACCGGAGCGCATCATCCGGCCGGCCTGAGTCACCCGGCCGGCTCGGTTCAGCCGGCCGGCTTGGCTCGCCGGCCGGCTCGATTCAGCCGTCCAGCTTGATGAAGGTCGCCTTTGGTACGTACTCGTACCGATCCGGCATGCAGGTGAGGATGATGACCTGCCCGTGATCGCCCGCGCGGCCGAGCAGTGCGCCCATGTCGCGCAGCCGGGCCTTGTCCGACCAGCCGAGCGCGTCGTCGAAGATCACCGGCACGCTGCCCTCGCCGGTACTGACCAGGTGGCTGATCGCCAGCCGGGTGATGATCGCCAGCTGCTCCTGGGCACCCGTCGACAGTGCATCGACCCGGAGGCGTACGCCGTCCAGCTCGCGCTCCGCGACAGCGAGATCGTCATCGAGCCAGACCCGGAAGGACGGCCCGTACACACTGCGTCCGAGTGACTCGATCCGGCTTTGCAGCGGCTCGGAGTACTTGGTTTGCGCGGCGGCGCGATGCCGGCTCAGCGTTTCGTACACCCGTCGGGCCGCTTCCGCGCGCCGAGCGAGGCTCTCGTGCTCGGCGCGGATGGCCGCCAGCTCCAGCTCCGCCACGTCTCGCCGGGTCGCGAGGCCATCACGCCCGGACTGCTCCAGCCGGCCTTCCGTCGTACGCAACGCGTCCCGCAAGGTATCGCGCTCGCCTTGCAGCCGCGTCGCGACCGCCAGCGCATGCGTCAACTCGCCCGCGACCTGATCCGCTCCGGCCGCATCCACCTGCTCCTGAACGACGGTCAGCTCGTCGAGCACCGCCTCGACCTCGGCCGTCGCCTCGGTTTCAGCAGCGGCCACCGCGTCATCATCGAGCACCGCCCGCGCCGCTTCCAGCTCCTCGACCGCTGCGGCCAGCCGCTCGCCTGCCAGCTCCGACCGGGCGCGCGCGTTCTGCGCCTCCGACCGGTCCTCGTCTGCGGCCTTGCGCGCCTGGGCCACCGCGAACTCGGCGTCCGACAGCAAGCGCTCCGCCTCCGCAAGCGCCTCGCGCGCCGAGTCCAAGGTCCGCTGGGCACCGGCGAGATCGTCCGGCTCCGGCTCGGGCACCTCGAAGTCGTCGAACAACGTGTCGTGCGGCGAGGCGAACTCCTCGAACAGCGACATCTGCCCGGGTACGCCCTCGACCGCCGGCTGCTTCCCACCGGTCTCCTCGGCTTCGGCTTCTTCGCCGACGCCGAGCCGCGCGGTCAGGACCGCGATCCGCTCCCCCGGGTCGCCCCCGGCGGTCAGCGACTTCTCGGTCCGGCGCGCCTCGTTCAGCTCCGCGGTCGCGGTGTCCGCCTTGCGCAGCAGGTCGCGGGCAGCCGCGACATCCTTCACGCCGGCCTTCTTGAGCAGATCCTTCTCACGCCGGACCGCGTCGTCGACCCGCGACCGCAACGTCGCCGCCTCACCGCCCGCGCGGACGGTCACCTCCAGCTGGCCCGGCACCCCGACGACCAGCTCGCCCGACACCAGCAGCTCGGCCGTCTCGTCAAAGCCCAACTCACCCGGCACAAGCCCGTCCGCACCGTCCAACCCGGCCCCGGACCGCCCACTACCGGACGACCCAGCTCCGGACGACCCAGTTCCGGACGACCCTGTTCCGGGCGACACTGCTCCGGGCGACCCGGCCGCGGACAGCCCGGTGCCGGACAGCTCGACCGGCTCCGCGCCGAGGCGCCGTACCGTCACCTCCGGAACGCCGGCGGCGAGCGCCGCACGAGCCTCGACCACCGCCGCGCGCGCGTCCTCCAGCCCGGCGACGATCGCGTCGTCGACCTTGATCCGGTCCAGGATCGTGCCCGCCGCCGCGATCCGGGCACGGACGTCGACCAGCTCCGTCTGCTGACCGATCAGCCGATCCAGCTCGGCCCGATCCATCAGATCCGCGACCCGGCGCTCGGCCGCCTGCACGTCCGTACGCCGGAGGTCCTTCAGCTCGACGACCTCCGCCAGCGCGGCCTCGGCCGCCTGTACGGTCTCGGCCGCGGTCCGGGCCACCAGCTCGGCATCACCACGCCGCGCGGCCAGCTCAGCCTCGTACTTGGTGAATCGCTCGACCTCGTCCAGCAGCCGTTCACGGTCCAGCCGCGTCCGCGTGTGGTTCTCCAGCCGGGCACGAGCCGTCTCGGCCCGGGACCGGACCGAATCGCGGCGGAGCAGGATCTCGTCGGTCGCCTTCTTCCGCTCGCGCAGCTCCTCGACACCGGTGAGGTGATCGGTCAGCCGGGCGGTCACGTCTTCGAGATCAAGGTTCAGCCGCTCGGCCCGGCGGATGTCGGCGCGAACCTCGTCCATCGCCTGCAGTGCCTGCGCCGCGCTCAGCTCGGCCGTCGTCACCGCCTTCGCGGACCGGGCGAAATCACCGGTCGGCTTACCACGCGGCGTCCAGTACCGCAGGTACTCGTGCTCGACCGCTGTCACCAAGGGCATCGACGCGCCGTCGACCGGCGTACCGGACTCGGCCGTCACCGCGGTGATCAGTGGTTCCGCGTCCGCCGGTGTTGGCAGCACCAACGATTGCCCCTGACTGACCATCAAGGTCTGCCAGAGCACCGGGTCGACGTTCTGGCTGAACAGCCGCTCGGCCTCGTTGTGCGCCTCGCGTCCGGTCCAGGACTGCCGCCGGCCGTCCGGCTCGACGATGGTCAGCTCGGTGGACCGGTTCTTCAGCCAGCGCTTCGTGTACGTGAGCTCGCGCCCGCCCAGGCTCAACTCGGCCGTGACCTCCGGCCCGACGTCCTGGCCGACCGGCTGGATGTCCTTGATCCGGGTCGATTTCGAGTCGTCGGGCAAGTCGAAGATCAGCCCGAACGCCTCGACCAGGCTGGACTTCCCGACCTCGTTGTCGCCGACCACCACGGTGGTACCGAGCGCGCGGAACCGGACAATGCGGTCCTTGACGCCACGGAAGTCCCGTAGCGCCAAGCTGTGTAATCTCATCCCGCGTCCCGCGCCAATCGATGCATCAGCGAGAGCGCCGCGCCGGCACCCTCGTCGCCGCCGGCCAGGGCCTGCCGCAGCTCCTCCATCGCGGCCCGGGCCGGGCCGCTCAGCTGCAGCGACTCCAAGTCCGCCGCGTCCGGAGCCGGGCGTACGGTCCAGAACTTGGCCCACCGCTCGACACTCGCGAACACCTCGCCCTGCGCGTCGATGATCGTGTCCAGCCGGGTCAGCAACGGCAGCGCGAGCGATCCGTCACCGGCCAGCCGGATGTACGTACGCTCCTTGTCCGGCAGCTCGGCGAACCAGTCCTCGAGTGCGGTGATCGACTCCGCGTCGAACAGCTCGACCCGGTGGTCGACCATGTGCCAGGCACCGACTCGGACCGGCTCGACGTCGATGCCGTCGCCGATGGTCACCTTCAGCACGTTGCCCGGTGCGTCCTCCTCCGGCGACGTCACCTCCTGCGTCCCGGAAAACCAGATCCGGTCGGTGACCTGGGTGGTCGAGTGCCGGTCGCCGAGCCCGACGTACTGCAGCCGGCCGTCCGTGACCGCCGCCTCCAGCGCGGCCTGGTCGATCGTCGGCACTTCGGACATGCCGCCGGACAAGCTGGTCAGCTGGCCGTGGGCGAGCAGAATCCGGACCGTGCCGTCCGCGACCGGCGCCAGGTCCGCGTACCCAGGCGCGGCCGGGTCCGACAGCGGTCGCCGGGACCGCCAGGGGGCGCCGACGATCTCGACGCCGGGAACGATCTCGATCGGAGCCGTGCCGGTCACGACCGTCACATGCTCGGGTGCGTGCGCCTGCCACTGGCTCGACGTCCACAGCGAGCCGGGCTCGAGCGCATCGTGGTTGCCGGGCAGCAGCACCACCGGGACCGGGATTCGCTTCAGCGCCTCGCAGGCCCGCAGGATGGTCTGCCGCTCGACCTGGTTGTGCTCGAACACATCCCCGGTGACGACCACGAACGCCGCCCCGGTCCGCTCCGCGACCGTGCCGATCCGCGCGACAGCATCGAGCCGCGCCTGACCCCACCGGGCCTGGCCGTCCGGCCCGAGGAACCGGCGCATCATCCCCAGCTGCCAGTCCGAGCTGTGCAAGAACGTGATCGACTTCTCCATCGCGAACAGAACGCTAACCCGCGGCACCGACAACCGCCCAACCCAACACCCCCAAACCCCCACACCGCCCACACTCCGGACAGTCATTGACCGCCTACCATTCGGTGGTGACCGCGTATCTGCAGACCTCCCGCCTGGTGCTGAGCAGGTTCACGCCCGACGACGCCGAGCTCCTGGTCGAGCTGGACTCCGATCCGGAGGTGATGCGGTACCTGACGGGTGAGCCAACTCCGCGAGCCGAGGTTGAGGACGTGGTGCTCCCGGAGATCCTGAAGGTGTACGCCGAGCATCCGCGGCTGGGCACGTTCAAGGCCGAGTCGGCGGACGGCTTCATCGGGTGGTTCGGGCTGCAGCCGACGGATGAGCCGACAACGGCTGGGGTTGGGTACCGGTTGAACCGGGCCGCGTGGGGCAAGGGGTACGCGACCGAAGGCACCAAGGCACTGATCGCGAAAGCGTTCACCGAGCTCGGGATGGATCGCGTGGTCGCGGACACGATGGCGGTCAACCACCGCTCGCGGGCGGTGATGCGGCGGTCGGGGCTCCGGTTCCTGAAGGTGTACCACGAGCACTTCGACGACCCGCTGCCCGGAACCGAGTTCGGTGAGGTGCTGTACGGAGTGGACCGCGCCACCTGGGAAGCTGGACGGCATGGGTGAATCCGCGGACGGCAGACCGTACGCCGTGCTCGACATCGATGCGACCTTGTCCGACACCAGCCAACGGGTGCACTTCCTGCAGAAGAAGCCGAAGGACTGGGATTCGTTCTTCGCGCACGCCAAGGAGGACGCGGTCCTCGACGAGGGCCTGGCGGTCGCGACCACGCTGGCGGCCGACCACGAGATCGTCTACCTGACCGGCCGGCCGGAGCGGCTGCGGCGGGAAACGGCCAAGTGGCTGAAGGACAACGGGTTTCCGGACGGGAAGCTGTACATGCGCGGCAACACCGACCGCCGGCCGTCGATGCTGATGAAACTCGGGCGGCTGAAACGCCTCGCCGAACAGCGCCCGGTCGCCGTCCTGGTCGACGACGACGCGAAGGTGATCGCGGCCGCGGAGAAGGCCGGGTACACGGTGATGCGGGCCGACTGGGGACTCGATGCCGAGACCCAGCCGACCCTCTTCGAAGCTCAGGAATCCGAAGGCCGGACCTGAACCACTTACTTACTGAGCCCGACGATCAGCACGTTCGGGTATGGCGGATACGGCGGCAGGTAGAAGTTCTGCACCTTCGACCCGTGCAGGAACGCGTTCCGCGCGTAGATCAGCGGCACCAACGGCGCGTCCGCCATCGCCTGCTTGTCGACCGCTCCCCACATCGACGCCGACTTGTTCAGGTCCGGCTCGGCGGTGGCCGCAGCGATCGCGGAGTCGACGGCCGAGTTGGAGTACCGGGAGATGTTGTACCCGCCGTTGCCGATCTCCGAGGAGGCGATCAGCGGCTGGATGTTGCCGATCGCGCTCGGGAAGTCCGGCAGCCAGCTGGACACGGTCAGGTCGAAGTCCGGCTTGTTGCCGGTGATCAGGTCGGTCAGCGGGGTGTTGTCCATCGGCTTGATCGTGACGTTGATGCCGGCCCGCTTCAGTCCCTGCTGGATCGCCTGGGCCACCGCCAGGCCGATCACGCCGCTCGAGGTGCTGTCGGCGACCAGGACGAGGTTCAGGTTGCTGACGCCGGCGGCCTGCAGCATTTGCTTGGCCTTCTCCGGGTCACCGGCGGGCGGTGCCTCGTACAGGTTGTACTTGTTGTAGCCGTTCATCCCCGGCGTGATCAGCGTCGAGGCGATGTCGCCGCCGTACTCCGGGCCGCCGACCGCGACCTGAACGGCCTGCTTGTCCACGGCGTACTCGATCGCCTTGCGGACCTCGGGGTTCGCCAGCGCCGGCCGCTTCGTGTTCATCGCGAGGTACGCGAGCGCACCGGACGGTGACGTGGCCACCCGCGCCTTGACGGCCGGGTTGCCGGAGATCGTCGGGATCAGCGCGGCCGGTACGGAAACCCCGGTCGCGGCGGAGAACTTGTCGTCGCCGGAGTCCGCGATCAGCCGCTGGTTCACCACATCCGGCTGCAGGCCCATGTCGGTGACGATCGAGTCCGGCAGACCAGTACGGGCCTGGTCGGTCGACTTGTCCCAGTTCGGGTTGCGGACCAGCACCAGCTTCGAGCCCGGCGTGTACGACTGCACCTGGTACGGACCGCTGGCGACCGGCTTCTCGCCGTAGTGCGCCGGGTCGGTGTCGGCCTTCTTCGGTACCGGCGAGAACGCCGGCATGCTGACGATCCACGGCCAGTCGCCGTACGGCTTGTTCAGCTTGAAGATGATCGTGGTGTCGTCGGGCGTCTCGATCGACGCCAGCTCACCACCCTTGTACGGGCCGGTGTACTTCTCGCCGCCGACCAGCAGCGACTTGTGGTAGCCCAGCCCGCCGGACAGCTCCGGGGCGAACGAGCGCTCGATCCCGTACTTGATGTCCGCGGCAACGATCGGCGAACCGTCGGAGTACTTCAGACCGGACTTCAGCTTGTACGTCCAGGTCTTGCCGCCGTCACTGACCTGACCGGTGTCGGTGGCCAGGTCGGGTACCAGCTCGGCCGCCTTGTCCGGCGAGGTCTTCCACGAGGTCAGGCCGCGCAGCACCAGGTGGATGCTGCTCGTGCCGAGGTTCTGGCTCTTGGCCGGGTCCAGGCTGATGTCCTTGCTGGTGCTCAGCACGTGGAACGTACCGCCCGGCTCGGCCGCGGACGCGCTGCTGCCGGCGTTGGGCGTCGACTTGCTGTTGGCGTTGCAGGCGGCCGCTGCCAGCGCGAGCACGGCCGCTAGCGCGACCGCACGGGATTTGCGTTTCATGGGGTCCTCTCAGAGGTGGGGGGGCTCAGGGAAGTAGCAGGCGGCCCGGTGTTCGGTCGACCCCGCCACGGGCTCCAGCACCGGTCGTTCGGTCGCGCACACGTCCTCGGCCTTGTAACAGCGGGTCCGGAACGGGCATCCGGACGGCGGGTCGATCGGAGTCGGTACGTCGCCGGTCAGCACGATCCGGTCCCGGACCACCCCCGGCTCCGGCACCGGCACCGCGGACAGCAACGCCTTCGTGTACGGGTGGGCGGGCGATGCGTACACCTGATCGGCCGGCCCTTCCTCGACGATCGTGCCGAGGTACATCACAGCCAGCCGGTCGGCGACCTGACGAACTACGGCGAGATCATGCGCAACCAGCACGTACGACAGGCCGAGCTCGTCGCGAAGGTCGGCCAGCAGGTTCAGTACCTGTGCCTGCACGGATACGTCGAGCGCGGACACCGGCTCGTCGCACACCAGTAGGTCCGGTTTGACCGACAGCGCGCGGGCGATGCCGATCCGCTGCCGTTGGCCGCCGGAGAACTCGTGCGGGTACCGCTCCAGGTGCTGCTCGGCCAGTCCGACCTGCTCCAGCAGCTCGACCAACTGGGCACGCGTGGGCTTGATCCCCTGCGCGCGGAACGGCGTACTGAGGATGGTCCCGACTGACTGACGCGGATTCAGCGACGCTTGTGGATCCTGGAAGACCATCTGGATCTGCCGGCGCACCGGACGGAGCCGACGGCCCTTCACTTTCGTGACGTCCTTGCCGCCGATCTCGACCCGGCCGGTGGTCGGGTCGAGCAGCCGGGTCGCGACCCGGGCCAGCGTCGACTTGCCCGAACCGGACTCGCCGACCAGACCGACCGTTTCGCCCTTGCGGACCACGAGGTTCACCCCGTCGACCGCACGGACCGCCTGCGCCTTCTGCCACGGCACGCCGCGCAGACCGAAGTACTTCTTGACGTCTTTGAGGTTCAGCAGCTCGGTGGTCATAGCAGCGGCTCCGGACGGCGACCCAGATGGCATGCGGCCTCATGATCGCCTTCACCTGGACGGGGCGTGAGCTCGGGACGCTCGGTGATGCACCGCTCGCCGACCAAATGCGTGTACGCGCAGCGCGGCTGGAACGGGCACCCGGTGCTGATCGACCCGGGCGTGGGTGGACTGCCCGGGATCGTGGTCAGTCGTCGCTTCGGCGGTACGTCGACACGCGGCATCGCACCGAGCAGTCCGAGGCTGTACGGGTGTGCGGCCCGGAAGAACAGGTCGCGGACCGTACCGCGCTCGGCGGCGCGGCCCGCGTACATCACCAGGACGTCGTCGGCGACCTCGGCAACCACCCCGAGGTCGTGCGAGATCAGTACGAGCGCCGTACCGAACTCTTCCTGGACGTCGTCCAGCAGGTGCATGATCTGCGCCTGGACGGTGACGTCGAGTGCGGTCGTCGGCTCGTCCGCGATCAGCACCCTCGGGTTGTTCACCAAAGCCATAGCAATCACGACCCGCTGGCGCATTCCCCCGGAGAACTCGTGCGGGTAACTCTCCGCGCGCCGGGCCGCGTCCGGGATGCCGACCTTGCCGAGCATCTCGACCGCCCGCCGGTGCGCGTCCTTCTTGGACACGTCGTGGTGCAGCCGGTACGCCTCGGCGACCTGCCAGCCGACGCTGTAGTACGGATTCAGCGCCGACAGCGCGTCCTGGAAGACCATCGCGATGTCGTTGCCGCGGATCTTGCGGAGCTCGTCGTTGGGCAGGCCGATCAGTTCGCGGCCGTCCAGCAGCACCTCGCCGGTGACGGTCGCGTTCGACGGCAGCAGGCCCATCACGGCGGCCGAGCTGACGCTCTTGCCGGAACCGGATTCGCCGACGATCGCGAGCGTCTCCCCCGCCGCGACCGCGAAGTCGATCCCGTCCACGGCCGGCACCGGACCGCCCTCGGTCGCGAACGTGACGTGCAGGTCGTGCACCTCCAGCACCGGGTCAGCCATGACTCACCCTCGGGTCGAGCACACCGTGCACTATGTCCACCACCAGGTTCGCGAGGATGATCAGGAACGCGGCGAACAGCGTCACGCCGACGACCACGGCAACGTCCAGCTGCCCGACGGCACTGATCAGCAGGTCACCGAGACCCTGCATGCTGAACACCTTCTCCGTCAGGATGGCACCACCGAGCAGACTGCCGAGGTCCAGGCCGAACAGCGTGATCACCGGTACCAGTACGCCGCGCAGGCCGTGGGTCAGCACCACTCTGGTCTCGCCGGCGCCTTTGGCCCGTGCAGTGGTGATGTAGTCGAGGTTCAGCTCCTCCAGCATCTGGGAGCGCGTCAACCGGATGTACGCGGCCGCTTGTAGTACTGCGAGCACGATCCATGGCGTGATCAGGTGCCACGCCCAATCCACCGGGCTCTCGCCGAACGGCACGTATCCGTTGACCGGGACCATGTTCAGCCAGAAACCGAACACCAGGATCGCCAGCAGGCCGAGCAGGAACGACGGGGTTGAGACACCGACCAGTGCGATGCCGACGGCCAGGCGGTCGAGTAGGCGGCCGCGGTTGAGTGCGGCGATCACGCCTAGTGAGACGCCGATCAACAGCCAGAGCACGGCGGCACCGAGGGTGATCGAGGCGGTGATGGGCAACCGGTCCAGGATCAGCGTGGTCACCGGACGGGCCAGGGGGAAGGAGTAGCCGAAGCACGGTGCGTTGCAATGTACGGCCGCCGTACCTTCACCGAACGTTCGCCCGGCGAAGATGCCCTTTAGAAACTGCAGGTACTGCTGCAGGGTGCTCTGGTCGAGCTGCATGAAATGGCGGGCCTGCTCCAAGCGGTCCGGCGTACACGGCTTGCCGCAGGCCAGGTGCGCGGGGTCGGCGGGGATCGCGTAGAAGACCAGGTAGACAGCCAGGCTGAGGGCGAGCATCACGAGTAGCGCCGCGAACAGGCGGCGGACGATGAACCAGACGAGATCGGGCATCAGTTCGTCCTCCGCAGCCGCACGTCGAACGCGTCCCGTACGCCGTCGCCGAGCAAGGTGAAGCCGAGTACGGCGAGGAAGAGCATCGCGCCGGGGAAGAGCAGGAACCACGGGTCAGCGCCCGTGTACACCCAGGCGATCGAATCCGAGATGGAGCGGCCGAGGCTGGGGGTCGGCGGTGGTACGCCGACGCCCAGGAAGGACAGTGCCGCCTCCGTACCGACGTACCCAGGGATGGCGAGGGTGGCGATCACCAGGACCGGGCCGAGCAGGTTCGGGAGGAGTTCGCGGGTGATCACCATCCAGCCGGACGAGCCGACGCTGCGGGCCGCCTCGACGAACTCGCGGGCGACCAGTGAGCGGGCCTGGTTCCGGATCAACCGGGCCAGGGCGGCCCAGCCGAAGAAGCTCAGCACCAGGATCAGCAGCAGCCAGCGCGGGAACTTGGCCGGCACGATGATGCCGAGGGCAATCATGAACACCAGCTGCGGGAAGCCGAAGAGGAAGTCCAGCAGCCGGGACAGGACCGCGTCGTACCAGCCGCCGAAGTACGCCGCACTGATACCGGCCAGGGTGCCGACCACCGCGGTGATCACGGTCACCACGACCGCGATGAAGAGCGAGGTCCTGAGGCCGAGGACGACGATCGAGAACAGGTCCCGGCCGGTCAGCGGCTCGACGCCGAACCAATGGCTGCCGCTCACGCCGCCGAGCGCCCCACGCGGCGCGTTGCCGCGAGCCGGGTCGAGCAGGTCGATGTGGTACGTGGTCGCGTCCTGGCCGGCCAGCTTGACCAGCAGCGGGGCCGCCGCCGCGATCACGACAAGGAGCACCACCAGCACCAGTCCGACCCGCGCGCTCCGATCCCGCCCCACCCGGCGCAACGCCTGCCGGGTGGGCGAGACGGTCCCGGCGACCGAGGAAGTCACAAGCACTCCTGACAGGTTCGAATCACACAGCCGACAAAACGTAGGCCGCATCCTTCCACCACCATCACCACATCTCGAATCCCGAGAATCTCAGGTTGATAACTGCGGATTCGGTTAGCTCTAGCCGGTTGGTTACGCTCCGCTGATGCTGCGGATCGGCGACCGGATCATCCACTACAACGTGTACGGCACCGAGGGCGCCATACCCACCATGTCCTTCGGCGGGTCGCCCAGCACCCGCTGGAAACGCCCCGATGCGGTAGAAGCCATTTCAGCCTCCGGTCTGTGGATGGCCGTCCCGGACCGCTCCGGGTACGGCGGCTCCACCCGGCAGCCCGGCCGGACGGTGGCCTCAGTAGTCGAAGACGCTGCCGCGCTGGCCGACGTACTCGGGTGGGAGCGCTTCGCGGTGACCGGCGGCTCCGGTGGTGGACCGCATGCGCTCGCTTGTGCCGCGCTACTGCCGGACCGGGTGACGCGGTGCGCGGTGAGCGGCGGGATCGCGCCACCTGTTGTTGACGGACCGGAGCCTACTGAGGCGGACGAACAAGCGGATCCTCGCCGCAACCGCACCTCCTGGCTGGCTGCGCGTGATGGAGAGCAGTTGCGTACGCAGTTGGAGGAGACCGCCCGTCACATCATGGAGGCGGTGCAA
The DNA here is from genome assembly GCF_039531045.1 of Kribbella hippodromi. NCBI lineage: Bacteria > Bacillati > Actinomycetota > Actinomycetes > Propionibacteriales > Kribbellaceae > Kribbella > Kribbella hippodromi. The sequence continues at coordinate 188,259 of NZ_BAAAPH010000010.1, forward strand.
GTGGGCGGGCCTGAGTTCCCGCCTGACCCGGGTGCTGCTCCGGGGCCGCCGGCTCGGGAAGATCCGGCGGCTATGGCCCGTCTTACCGCCACGTTTGTCACCAGTCATGACGGGTGGCTGGACGACCTGATCGCGTTCGCCAAGCCGTGGGGGTTCGAGCTGGGTGACATCCGGGTGCCGGTGTCCTTGTGGCACGGTTCGGGCGATGAGCGTGCTGGCAAGTACGCGGATCACCTGGCGGCGGCCGTGCCTCATGCGGAGCGTCGGTACTACATCGGCGGGCACATTCCGCCCGTAAACGCGTACCGGGAACTGCTTCGGTGGCTGACACTGTCGTGATGGATGTTGCGTTGGAGCTGGTGCGAGAGCTGTACCCCGGTGCTCGGGCTGCTTGGCTCGGTGGGAGTGTGGTGCGGGGGGATGCGGGACCTGGGTCCGACCTGGACATCACCGTGCTACTGGACGGCCCACCAGCACCGCGGCGGAAGTCGCTGGAGTACGGCGGCTGGCCGGTCGAGCTGTTCGTACACACCGAGAAGTCACTGCGCTACTTCGCCGACAAAGACCAGGAACGGCGCCAGCCGACAATGATGCGCTTGGTCGGCGAATCCGTGGTGCTGCTGGACACCGACGGCTCCGGCGCCCGCCTGCAGGCCGAGTACCTGGCAGAGGTCGCGGCCGGCCCGCGCCCCCTGTCACCGGACGAGCTGAACCTCCTCCGCTACACCATCACCGACCTACTAAACGACCTACCCGGCGCCACCCCCGACGTACGCCTCGCCATCAAGTCAACCCTCTGGCAAGAAGCAGCCCGCCTGCTCCTACTAGGCACCGGCCACTGGTCCGGCACCAGCAAGGGCCTACTACGCGAGCTCACCCGCTACGACACAACCCACGGCACCACCCACGCCACAGCCCTCCTCGCCGGCCTACGAACCGACGACGACCACTTGGTGCACGAGGTAGACACCATCCTCTCCCCCCACGGCGGCCGCCTCTTCGCCGGCTTCGAACTACCCGGCTAACCACGATCGGTCGCCCCCACCCCACCCACCCGACCCCACACCAGCCCCACCCGACCCCACACCGGCACCACCCACACCGGCACCACCCCACCCACCCCACGCCACACCGGCACCACCCCACACCGACCCCACCCCACGCCGGCACCACGCCGCCGCCCGCACCCGCCGCCCGCCGTCTCAGGGGCTGGCCCCTGAGACGGTGGGTTGACCCCCGAGAATCTCACGGCCAAACCCACCAGCTCAGGGGTCAGCCCCTCAGACGCATACCCGGGGCGCGGGCGGTGGGTCCCGGGGCGCGGGCGGTGGGTTCGGGTGGGGTCGGTGGGTCGGTGGGCAGGGCAGCATCGCCACCCACCCACCCACCCACCCACCCACCCACCGACCCACCGCCCGCGTGTATGTGCGCCTGCCTGCCTGCACGTCCGTCTGCGTGGATGCCTGACTGTTTCGGATGGTGGCAAGCGCTTACCAAAGGCGGGTGTGCTCTGCCACACTGGGTGGCCATGGATGTGGGTCGGGTGGTTAATGACAACGGTGCTTGGTGCTGGTTTCAGGATGAGCGGGCCTTGGTTGATCCGGAGCGCGGGCTGTTGGTGGTCGGGTCGATCGCGGCTGCGGAAGGTCCCGGTGGTGACGAACGGGCCGGCAATGTCGAGCTGACGGTGGTTGACCTGCGGACCGGTACGAGTGACGTTGTCGTACTGCATGAGCGGTTCGAAGCGGATGATCATGACGTACCCGCGTTGTGGCGGCGGCGTGACGGGCGCTGGCTCGCGGTGTACACGAAGCACAAGACCGATGACCTGACCCGCTGGCGGGTGAGCGAGCCGGGCGATCCGCGGCGCTGGGGTCCGGAGCGGTCGTTCGACTGGAGCGAGTTCACCGGCGGGCGCGGCGTCACGTACTCGAATCTGCACGAACTGGACGGTCGCCTGTACTGCTTCGCTCGCGCGGTGAACGACGATCCGTGTGCACTGGTCTCCGATGACGAGGGCGACACCTGGGCGTACGCGGGCAAGCTGTTCACCCGCCCGAAGGTCGGGTACGTCAACGGATACACCCGGTACGTGTCGCAGCCGAAGCGCATCGATCTGATCACGACCGATCACCACCCACGCGACTACGACAACTCGATCTACCACGGGTACCTGGAAGGCGGCGCGCTCCATCGTACGGACGGGTCGATTGTCGACAATGCCGCGCTTGATGCGGAGGCTCCGTCGCAGGTGGAGCTGACGACCGTGCTGGCTGCTGGTTCGGTCTGGGACGGCGAGCCCATGACGCATTGCTGGACGATCGACATTCGCCGGGGCGACGACGGTTCGCTCGCCGCGGTACTGCTGGCGCGGCGGGACACTCCGGAGCGGCCGGAGGATGCGTACGCGCGGGAGCATCCGGTGCCGGATCATCGGTTCTTCTATGCGCGCCTGGCGCCGGGCGGTACGTGGCAGGTGCGGCAGTTGGCGAAAGCCGGTCACGGTTTGCTGCGGCATGAGAACGACTACACGGGCCTGGTCGCGATCGATCCGTACGATCTCGACTCGCTGTACGTCTCGACGCCGATCGATCCGCGGGACGGGAGCTCGCTCGAGCATCACGAGATCTTCCATGCGCGGACCGCCGATGCGGGAAACAGTTGGGCGTGGACGGCGGTGACCGAGCGGTCGATTGTTGACAATCTACGGCCGATCGTCGCGCCAGGGGATCCGGGGTGGGTGCCGTTGCTGTGGTTCCGGGGTTCGATGACTGCTTCCCAGCATTACGCCTGTGAGGTGGTGTTGCTGGACTCGCCGCGGACATAGATAGTAACAAGCGGTACCATCTTGTCCATGGGTGTTCCGGTACGACGGTTGTGGGTGGCGGTCCTTGCTGGGTATCTCGCGTTCGGGGCGGCGTTGCAGGTACTGCCGTCGGATGTGCCGGCGCGGTTCGGCGGTGGCGCGCTGGCGAGTGGGACGGCGGTCGGGATCGCGTTCCTGGCGACGGCGTGCGGCCGGCCGTTCGCCGGTTGGCTGGCGGATGCCGGGTGGTCGCGGCCGGTGGTGCTGGCCGGCGGAGTGCTGGCAGCAATTGGGGGCCTTGGGCAACTGTTGGCGCCGGACCTCGCGTTGCTGCTGGTCGCCCGGCTGGTGATGGGCGCGGGCGAGGCAGCCCTGTTCTCGGCCGCCCTGCCGTGGGTGCTCACCGGCGTACGAGTTGCCCAACGCGGCCGCCTCGCCGGCTGGTTCGGCCTGTCCATGTGGGGCGGCCTCGCCGGCGGTCCAGTCATTGCCACTGCCGTCACCCGGATCGTTGGTGGGGGAGACGGTGCGGAGGCCGCCCGCCCTGTGCGTGATGCGCTGGGCGGCGGGGTCATGAGTGCCGGGGTGATGGGCTCTGGTCTGGCTGGGGAGCGGGTGGTTTGGTGGGTGGTGGTCGGGTTGTCGGTGGTTTCGGTTTTGATGGTGCTGGCTACTCGGGCGGATCCGGCTCGGCGGGAGCCGTTGGTTCCGATTCGGGGCATTCGGGATCTCGTACCCCGGGGTGTTCCTTTGCCTGGAGCAACTATTGGGCTGGCCGCGTACTGTTATGGCACGGTCGCCGCCCTGGTGGTGTTGCGGATGCGGGCGGATCACCTTGCCACGGACGGCATCGCGCTGACCGTCTTCGCGGCCGCGTTTCTCGTGGTCAGGTTCGCGGGCAGCCCGCTTGTCGACCGATACGGCGGCCGCCGGGTAGCCGCGGCGACCGTCGCGCTCGAGGTGATAGCGCTGACCGGAATCGCGCTGGCCGACACGACAACAGCCGCCACCGCGTACACAGCCCTCGCCGGCGCAGGACTCGCGCTCATCTACCCAGCCTGCGTCTCGATGACCCTGGATCGAGTCCGCGGCCTGCGCCCAGGTGTCTCGATGGGTGTGATGACCTCGTTCTGGGACCTCGGCGTGATGGCCGCCGGCCCCCTCGGCGGCCTGATCGCCGAACGATCGGGCTACCCAACAGCCTTCCTGGTGGCAGCAGGTTCCGGCGTCTCCTGCGTCCTCGTCTGCCTGATCTTCCTCAGAACGCCGCGTCGAGCAGCATCTCCACGATGACCCGCGCCTCCGCGCCAACCCCCGGATCGCGATCCATCGCACTCACCAGCGTCGCACCCTCCAGTACGACGACCAGCTGCCGAGCCGTCCGCTCCGGATCGCGCGCCCCGGACAGCAATCGCCGGAACAAGTCCCGATAGAACGTCAAATGATCCTGAGCGAGCCGCCGCGGCGCCCCGTCGTACCCGCGATCCTCGGTGGCGGCGTTCATCAGCGCGCACCCGCGGAACCCCGCCTCCGCATACCAGGTCGCGATCAGATCGAAGACCGCCAGCACCTGCGCGCGACCGCCACCGTCGGCACCGGCCACTGCCTCGTGGTGCCACGCGCGGACCCGCTGGGCGCGGTCGGTCAGCACCGCCTCGATCAGGCCGTCCTTCGATCCGAAGTTCCGGTAGATGGTGAGTTTGGACGCCCCGGCCGCCTCGACGATCTCGTTGATTCCGGCCGCGTGGATGCCGCGCCGGCCGAACACGTCCGCCGCCGCCCGCAGAATCCGGTCCCGGGTCGCCTCCGGGTCCAGCCGTTCCCCGGCCTTGACCGGCATCGTGACACCACCTCCACGCCCCACCTTACCGAGCTGGACCCAGATAAGAACGATCGGTACTATCACTTCTCATGTGGACAGCGCCAGGATTCGAGCAGGTGGCCGAAGAGTTCGCGCGGAACTTCGCCGAGCGGGGTGAGGTGGGCGCGGCGTTCGCGGCGTACCACCGGGGTGAACTGGTGGTCGACCTGTACGGCGGCACGGCCGATCCGGACACCGGGCGGCGATGGGATCACGACACGATCCACCTGATGTTCTCCGGTACGAAAGGCCCCACCAGCGCCTGCGTGCTGTTGCTGATGCAGCGCGGTCAGCTCAGCCTGACCGATCCGCTCAGCCGGTACTGGCCGGAGTTCGGTGCCAACGGCAAGGAATCGATCACGATCGCCGAGGTGCTGTCGCATCAGGCCCGGCTGCCGTGGGTCGACGCCGGGTACGCCGAGCTGCTCGACCACGACGCGATGGCGGCGCACCTGGCCGCGCAGGCGCCGGCGGCCGATCCGCGGGCCGCGTTCATGTACCACCCTGTCACCTGGGGATGGTTGCTCGACGAGCTGGTACGGCGGGTGGACGGCCGGACCGTCGGCAGGTTCTTTGCCGAGGAGTTCGCCCAGCCGCTCGGGCTCGAGGTGTGGATCGGGTTGCCGGAGGAGCTGCACTGGCGGGCGGCGACGATGGTCGCGCCGGAGGGCGTACTGGTTGATGGCCCGTGGTCGGACCTGAATCGGCCCAATCCACTGTGGATTCCTGGCGCCGAGAAGTACTGGAACACCACGGAGTACCGCACCGCGGGGCTGGCGGCCGTCGGCGGGTACGCGACCGCGCGCGGGATGGCGCGCTTCTACGCATCACTGCTCGACCAGACGGCCGGCGTGCTGACGAGGGAGACGGTCGCGCTGGCGCAGCGCGAGATCCGGCGCGGGACCGAACCGAACTGGGGCAGCCCAATGAGCTACGGCGCCGGCTTCGAGCTGACAGAGCAGCCAGAGCAGTCAGGGCAACCAGAGCAGCCAGAGCAGCCGAAGGGTTTCGGGCATTCCGGAGCCGGCGGCTCGCGGCACGGCGCCTGGCCGGACCGCGAGATCGCCTACTCCTACCTGATGAACGAGGTGCGCGTCAGTCCCGACCCGCGCCCCATCAGTCTGTTGACAGCGCTATCAGCAGCTGGGCTCAGCCGAGGTACTCGCGCCACGGCCCGGTGATCGCCAGCGTGATCCCCGGCGTCTGGATGTTGACGAACAGCACCTTCCCGTCGGCCGAGAACGACGGCCCGGTGAACTCCGAGTCGTTCAGCATGTTCCGCGCGATCGCGTACGTCGGTCCGCCCGGCGTCGCGCTCAGCACGTGGCTGCTGGCGTTGCCGTCCTCGGCCAGCACCAGCGAACCCCACGGCGTCACGGTCACGTTGTCCGGGCTGTCGAAGTTGTAGTCGTCGTACTTCGCGTCCGCCCCGAGGTCCGCGGCCGCGTTGTCCGGGAAGTACGTGACCAGCTGGATGGTCTTCGCGTCGTAGCTGTAGAACCACACCATGCCGTCATGCGGTACGGCATCCGCCGGCAGGTCCGACGTCCCGGATTCGGCGTACGAGTTCACCACGTACACGCCCTCCTTGGTACCGAAGACGCCCTCGAACTTCTTGCCGCGGGTGATCTGCCCGTCGGTGAACTGCTTGCGTACCGAGGTGGTCGCCCCGTCCCGATCCGGCACCGGCACCCACGCGACCCGGAACGGGCGGAGCAGCTGCGCCGACGTCAGGTACGCGACGTCCGGGATCGGCTTGCCGTCGTCACCGAGGATGGCGAGTGCTTCCAGGGTGCCGAAGTCCTTGTTCTGCAGGTCCTGCCAGCTGCGCGGGCCGAGCTTGTAGCCGCGCGGCGCCGACCAGCGGTAGAACGTCCCGTTCGGGCCGGACGCGTCCTCGGACAGGTAGATGTGGGTCCGCTCCTGGTCGATGGCCAGCGCCTCGTGCGCGTACCGGCCGAGCGCCTTCAGCGGGACCGGGTGCGCGGTCTTGCCGTCGCCCCACACCTCGAAGACGTACCCGTGGTCCTTCAGCCGGGTGGTGCCGTTGGCCTTGTTCTCGGTCTCCTCGCAGGTCATCCACGTACCCCACGGGGTCGGGCCGCCGGCGCAGTTCGTCAGCGTGCCGGAGATGCCGACCCACTCACCGCGGTTGGTACCGTCCTTGTCCACATCGATCACCGTGCAGCCGCCGGCCGCGCCGACACCGGTGTCGTACACGGTGCCGGGGATCTGCGGTACGCCGAGGGCGTTGTTGCTGCCGACCTCGTGGTTCTGGATCAGCTGGTACCGGCCGTGGCCGGTGGAGAAGACCGCCGTACCGTCGTGCAGGGTCGGCGTCGGGTGACCGCTCTTCAGCTTGGTCTCACCGGCCTGGGTGACGATCTTGTACTTGAAACCGGCCGGCAGCGCGAGGATGCCCTTCGGGTCGTCGAGCAGCGGCGGGAACGGCTTGTTCTGCGGGAACGGCGTCCGGCCGGGGTGCGACGCGGGCGCGGCCTGGGCCAGGGTCGGTACGGCACCGACGGTGGTGAACCCGACGCCGGCGGCACCGACGGCGGCGCCACGGAGAACGGAACGACGATCGACTGACATGGTGCGACTCCTTGAAAAGGCGGTTCCCGAGCGCTGCGATCCTCCCCGCCGTCGGCTGCCGGACGGCAAACAACAGTTGAACAGCTCTCAGCGAACGCTCAGGTGGCGCGCTGCAACGAACCGTGACCGGGCGACGTCTACTGTGGGAGGTGATGGCGATGCACAGGGTGATGATCGTGGCGGCGGCAGCCGTACTTTTGGTTGCGTGTGGCAATGAATCAGCAGCACCGGCAACAGGAGGACAACCGTCGATGACGCCGAGCAGTAGCAGTTCCGGTAGCAGTTCCGGTAGCAGCAGTACTCCGCCCAGCGGTGGCCTGGTCGAGCAGGCGAAGGCCGACCTGACCAAGCGGCTCGGGGTGGAGGCCGCCAAGGTGACGGTGGTCAGCTCCGAGGAGGTCACCTGGCCGGACGGCAGCCTCGGCTGCCCGGAGCCGGGGATGCGCTACACCCAGGCGCTGATCCCGGGGAACAAGACCGTGCTGGAGGTCGACGGCAAGCAGTACAGCTACCACTCCGGCGGGCACCGGGCGCCGTTCCTCTGTGAGCACCCGGCACGCTGAAAAACTTCTCGCGATCAGGGTGTATCAACTCGGGTCCAGGGCGACTCCGCAGCAATGGGGGAACCTTCGGGCCGTCGCAGGGGGGAGGGCAGCGCGGAGGTGCAGAGGGGGACTGACGCGGTGCGGATCGGTGGGTCAGGCCGGAGGTCCGCACCGCGTCAGTACTGCCTAGGGGCTGTCTAGGGCTGCCTAGGGAGTCACCGACCCCAGGGCGTCACCGGCGCGCAGCACTGGGCCGACGCCCGGCTCAGACTGCGTGAGTGCGAACGCCAGCAGCGCGTCCGAGGCCTGCTTGGCGTTCTCACCGGTGATCGACATCCGGCCGGCGATCAGCCCGGCCACCAGCGGCGTCGCGAACGACGTACCGCTCCAGCGCGCCATCCCGGCGAATGACCGGAGCTGACCGGCGTTCGGCGGTTCGGTGCACTCGTAGTCGCCGGTCAGGAACGCGTTCACCAGGTTCTCGCCGGGCGCGTAGACGTCCACCCAGCCGCCGAAGTTGCTGAACGCGGCCCGGTCCCGGCCGTTGTCGGCAAGTGCACCGACGGCGACCGTTTCCGGGAACGCGGCCGGCCAGAAGTAGTCCCGGGTCGACTCGTTGCCGGCCGCGGCGACCAGCGTCAGGCCGTTGACCCGGTTCAGCCGGGTCTGGATGAACACGTCCAGGCCGAGCGCGGGCAGGTCGAACCTGGTCCGGGTACCAGCCGAAAGGCTGATGATGTCCGGGGCAAGGTCGAGTACCTCGTCCAGGGCCTGCGCCAGGTCGAACTCCCACATCGCCCCGGCGCTGGTGAAGTAGCTCTTCACCACGATCTCCACGTTCCGGGCGATCGCCCGCATCACGCCGGCGATGAACGTACCGTGCCCGGCGTACGGGCGAATCCGTCCGGAGCCGTCGAACGCATTTTCCGGATCACCGGTCACGCCGGTGAGCCAGTACGCGCCCGGTGCGTCCGACCAGCCGACGTCCAGTACGACGACCTTTACGTCGCGACCATCCGCGGCGCCAGCGGGCAGGAACGGCGTCGGCAGCACCGGGTCCGGCGGGATGCCCGGTGCGACCTCCTCCGGTTCGGTCGCCGGGCACGGGCTGACGCTCGGGCAGACGTAGAACAGGTGCTCTGGCGTCACCACGCCGCGGCCCAAGTGCAGGTCCGCGTACTTGAGGAATTGCTGGGTGATCGACTCGTCCTCGGGCGCTTCCGGCGGGACCTTCTCCGGCAGCAGGAGCCGGGTCACCCCGCCGATCCCACCCTCGGCCGGACGGCCGCCCTGGAACAGCTCGACCACGCGGCCGAGGTCCTCGTCGCGGACCAGGACCACCCCGGTCCGGTACAGATAGTCCGCCCCCTCCGGCCGCTTCTCCCAGTCGACCGGGAAGATCTCGACCGCACGCCCGTACGCCTCCAGAATCAGTTTGATCTGCGCGACGTACTTTCGGTCATTCGTTGAATCCACCTTTTCTTTCCTTCCCCCTGGATCAATGAAATGGCGCTTATCATTTCAGAGTGCCGATGGCCGGGGGGAGTGTTGAGGCGGTAAAGAATTTGCTGCCGTTGGCGTTGTCACGTCCACATGACGCGATCGCGTCCGCGCGCAGCCTGCTCGCTCATGCCCCGGCCGCGGTCGAAGCGTCGATCGCGCATCAGGCGTGGGGCATCGCTTTGCGGCAGCTCGGTGAGGTGACCGCGGCGGTGCGCGAGTTGCGTACGGCGTTACGGCTGGCCGAACAATCCGGGCGATCGGAGCGCGAGGCGGATGTGCTGGCCACGCTCGGCGCGACGCTCGGCCGGGCCGGCCGGAGCCGGGAAGGGCTGGCGCTGCTGGATCGTGCCGTCGAGCTGACCCGGGGTGCGCTGACCGGGCGGGTGCTGCTGCGGCGCGCCGACGTACTGCTGGTGCTCGGGCGGCATCGTGAGGCGCTGGACGATCTTCGGTCCGCGATCACGCGGTTGCGGCGGTCGGGCGATCAGGTCTGGGAGGCGCGGTCGCGGAACTATCGCGGGTTCATCCAGCTCGCCTTGGGTGGTGCGCGGCGGGCGGATGCGGATTTCGCCGTCGCGGAGAAGTTGTACGCGGCGACCGGGCAGGAGTTCGAGTACGCGGAAGCGCGACAGAACCGGGGCCTGGTCGCGTACTCGCGGGGTGATCTGCCGGCGGCGTTGCGGTATCTCGACGAGGCCGGGCGCCGGTTCGCGGCGGTGGGGGTCGTTTGGCCAGATCTGGCGATCGACCGGTGTGGCGTACTGCTCGCGGCTGGGCTGAGTGCCGAGGCGCTGACCGAGATGGATCAGGCGATCGCGGAAATGGAAGCCGGAAGCGGTACGGCGACCAAGCGCGGCGAACTGTGGTTTGCGGCGGCGACGGCCGCGCTGGCGGCGGGTGATCCGGCTGGGGCGGAGGAACGCGCAGAGCGGGCGCGGCGGTTGTTCTCGGCGCAGCGCCGGGAGTGGTGGTCGGTGCGTTCTTCGATGGTGCTGCTGGATGCTCGGTACCAGTCGGGCGAGCGTGGGGACGGGTTACTGCGGCGGGTCAGTACGGTCGCGCGGCGGCTGGATGCGTTGGGGGCGAGCGAGGCGTCGGCGGCGCATTTGCTGGCTGGGCGGTTGGCGTTGGTGGCCGGGAAGTCGCGGGCGGCGGATCGGCAGCTGGAGTTGGCGGGGCGGCGCAGCAAGGACGCTCCGCCGCTTGCCCGAAGCTCGGCGTGGTTGGGGAAGGCGCTGCGGGCGGAAGCGCGTGGTGACGTACGCGGGATGTTGGCGGCGTGCGGGCGCGGGCTGGATGCGCTGGACGAGCATCGGCTGGCTATGGGCGCTACCGAGTTGCGGGCGTTGGCTACTGGGCAGGGGGCTGAGCTTGCCGGGTTGGCGTTGCGCGATGCGTTACGGCGGGGTGATGCGGGGCGGTTGCTGAGTTGGGCGGAGCGGTGGCGGGCTACTGCTCTTGGGGTGCCTCCTGTGCGGTCGGCTGATCAGCAGTTGGTTGCGGAGCTTGCGGCGCTGCGGGACGTGGTGCGGCGGGTGGATGCTGATCCGTCGTTGGAGAAAGAGCGCCGGCGGTTGGAGCGGGCCGTTCGGGACCGGACGCTGCGGGCCCACGCTGGAACCCGGTCCGGGTCGCGGCGGCGCGGGGTGGTGCGGTTCGACGTTGGTGAGGTGGTGGCGGCGCTCGGGGAGACGGTCCTGGTGGAGCTGGTCGAGGTCGACGGCGTACTACACGCTGTGGTGATCCGAGACGGACAGCTGACCCACCACGAAGTCGGCCCACTAGCAGCTGCCGCACTCGAAGTAGAACGCTCCCGCTTCCACCTCCGCCGCCTAGCCCATGCTCGCCCGCATGGCGGGGCGACGGGTGCGGCTGGTCGTGCAGCGGGTGGTGTGGGCGCTGGCAGGCGAGTGGGTGGGAGTCTCCCGTCGCTGGAGGTGTTGGGGGCTCGGTTAGGGCGGGCGGTGTTAGGGGAGGCGCTTGACGAGGTGGGGGAGCGGGCGGTGGTGTTGGTGCCGCCGGGGCGGTTGCAGGCGTTGCCCTGGGGCCTGGTGCCTGGGCTAGCGGAGCGGGTGGTGAATGTGGTGCCGTCGGCTGCGGCCTGGTTGCGGGCGCGGCGGGTGCGGCCGCCGGCTGATCGGCGGGTGGTGCTTGTACTCGGACCGGGTTTGTCGGCCGGCCGGAACGAGGTGATGCGGCTGGCCGAGCAGTACCCGGACGCGACCGTACTCGCGGACGGCGACGCGACCGCCGAGAAAGTACTCCGCGAACTCGACGGCGCCTGGATCGCACACATCGCTGCGCACGGCACCTTCCGCGCGGACAGCCCGCTCTTCTCGTCACTACGCCTCGACGACGGCCCGTTGACCGTGTACGACTTCGAGCGCCTGCGCCGCGCCCCGTACCGGATGGTCCTCTCGAGCTGCGACTCCGGTCTCGCGAAACCCGTCGGCGCGGACGAACTGCTCGGGTTGAGCAGCAGCCTGATCCCGCTCGGCGCCGCGGGCATCCTCGCCAGCGTCGTACCGGTGAACGACCCGGCGACCGCGCCACTGATGCTCGCGGTCCACGACAACCTGCGCGCCGGGCACTCGCTGGCGTCGGCGTTCGCGACCGCCAGACGGGAAGCGCGCGGCGACCCGGTCGCAACAGCGGCGGCGCGATCATTCATCGCACTCGGCGCCTGAGAGATGTATCAGCAGTACGTCCGGAGCACTCTGTACAGATGAGCGGTCCGGAGGACAAAGGGGGACGGCATGCGGGACGACCCGACCGTCGTCGACCTGGTCACCCGGGCCAGGGGCGGCGACAAGAGCGCGTGGGACGAGTTGGTGGTGCGGTACGCGCCGCTCGTGTACTCGGTCTGCCGGCGGTACCGGCTGACCCAGCCGGATATCGACGACGTCGGGCAGAGCGTCTGGCTGCGGCTGGTCGAGCACCTGCCCGGCCTGCGCGAGCCGGCCGCGCTACCGGGCTGGATCGCGACCACGACCCAGCGCGAGTGCTTCCGGCTGATCCGCGCGAGCAGCCGGGTCGAACCAGTCGATCCGGCGGAATCAGCCGACGTACCCGAGCAGGCGATCGCGGAGGAGGAAGTGCTGCGGCACGAACGTTGCACGATCCTGCGGGCCGCGTTCGCGGAGCTTTCGCGGCAGTGCCAGGCGTTGCTTTCGCTGCTGACCCAAGATCCACCGGCGCCGTACGGGGAAATCAGCCGGCGCTTGCAGGTGCCGATCGGCAGCATCGGACCGAACCGGGCGCGCTGCCTGAACCGGCTCCGGCAGACACCCGCACTGGCCCTGCTGGCCGACGGACCGGACGGAATGAACGAGGAGACGAGGAGGTGAGTGGCGTGATCGATCCCGAATGGAGCGACGACGAACGGCTGATCGAGGCGTTGCGGGACGCGCTGAAGTCCGCGGACGACGTACCCGTGGCGTTCGTGGAAGCGGGCAAGGCCGCGTTCTCGTGGCGCACGATCGACGCCGAACTGGCCGCGCTCACCTACGACTCCGCGCTCGAACCGCTCGACGCGCTGGCGATCCGCTCCGAGAGCGCGATCCTGCGCTCACTCACCTTTGCCTCCGACGGCTGGACGGTCGAGCTGGAACTCACGCCCGGCGCCGTCCTCGGCCAGCTCGACCCACCCGCGGCCGGCACGGTCACCGCGCGCGGCGAACTCGGCGAACTCGCCACCGCGACCGTCGACGAGCTGGGGTTCTTCGCCTTGGGTCCACCGCCGACGACCCCGTACCGGTTGCTGTGCACGACTCAATCCGGCGCGACGATCCTGACCGGTTGGATCACGCCTTGAAGATCTGACTGTCGTCGGCGAACGCTTTGAATTCAAGCGCGTTACCGGCCGGGTCGAGGAAGAACATCGTCCACTGCTCACCGGGCTGGCCCTCGAAGCGTACGTACGGCTCGATCACGAACTCGATGCCTGCTGTTTTGAGGCGTTCGGCGAAGGTCTGGAAGTCGGCGACGGTGAGAATCAGGCCGAAGTGCGGTACGGGTACGTCATGCCCGTCCACCGGGTTGTGAATCTGCTTCGGCCGATCCGCCGCAAGATGCGTGACGAACTGATGCCCTTGCAGATTCCAGTCGATCCACCGACCGGAACTACGCCCTTCCGCCAGCCCAAGCACTTCCCCGTAAAACCACCGCGCCGCCCCAAGATCATCAACCGCCACCGCAAGATGAAACCGAGGAACAGACAAGTCACCCATACCCCCCATCCTCCCCCACAACCCACCCACCACCCCGCCTCCTGGCGCGCCGCCCGCGCCGCCCCGCTCGCGCCGCCCCGCTCGCGCCGCCCCGCCCGCGCCGCCCCGGCCGCGTCACCCGCGTCACCCGCGTCACCCGCGTCAGCATGCCTGCCCGCTGCCCGCTGCCCGCTGCCCGCTCTGCCAGCGCCGCCCCGCTCTACTCGCCCCGCCCCGCTCTGCTCGCCCGCTCTGCGCGGCCCGCCGCTCGCGCCACCATTGCCGCCGCGTGCCGCGTGCCGCGTGCCGCGTGCCGTGTGCCGTGTGCCGTGTGCCGCCGGCGCCGCACGCCACGATGCGCCGCGTGCACCCCTGCACGCGTGCTGGAACCCTGCCAGCCGTCGTCGTCATCAAGGGAGGTCCGCCTCGTGCGCGCGCCGCCCGTCCGCACGCGCGCAGTCCCGCACGCCCGCAGGCCCGCACGCCTGCTCACGGAGCACCCACCCCGGAGCGGCGGCGGTGGTGGTTCAGCGGATGTTGGTGATGAGGCCGTAGTCCTTCGCCTCGTCGGCGTTGAGTACTCGGCCGGGGTCCAGGTCGGCGGCTATTTCGGTACTGGGGCGGCCGGTGGCGTTCGCGATCAGGTCTAGTAGGCGGGCGAACTGGCGTTCATGCTGTTCGGCGAGGGTCGCCAGTTGATCGGCCGTGCCGGCGGCAGTGAAGCGCGGCGTCGAGAGTACGAACATGGTGTGTCGCTGGGCCTCGCGCTGCGCGGCGGCAGCGAGTACGGCGATCGCGGCACCTCGGACTGTACCGCGGGCAACCGCATGTACTGGCGAGCTGATCAAATCGATGGCGCCCGCGACCGAAAGAGCCGCGTCCAGGTCGGCATCGGCGGACGACAGATGCAACGTGACGAGATCGTTGCTGTCGGCATCTAGTAGCAGAAGCTGCGCGGTGACATGACCAGCGAGCGCGTCGTCGAGCCGCCCACCGACCAGAATCGTCCGCTGCGCCAGCAACCGATCCGCCAGCTCCTGCTCAACCGACACCGAAGCCGGCTCCCACCACGAAGGCAAAACCGGCTGAGGCTCCACCCCCGGCCGCCCCGGCCCCGGCATCCCAGGTGTACCTGGCACCCCGGGTGTACCCGGCACCCCGGGTGTACCTGGCACCCCGGGCGTACGTGGCCCGGGACCTGGCACACCGGGCCGAGGAATCTCAGGCCCACCCGGCGGCCACACCCCCAACACCGAACTACCGGTCCTCGAGCTACTGGCCGCGGAGCTACCGGGCGCCGAACTATTGGCGGGCGAACTACCGGCCGGCGAGCTACTGGACGCGGAGCTACCGGACGGCGATGGACCGGTCGACCAGACTCCGTACGGTGAGCCGCCAGACAACAGGGTGTCCGGCGAGTGGGTCGTGGAGTTCTCGGTGTACATGGGTGTCCTTCCGCGTGGATCTCCTTTCCAGCCTGCGGTAGGACGTCGACCAGGTGAAGGTACTTCCGCTGTCAGCAGACGAAGTACGCCCAGAGCAAGCAAAACCGTTCGAGAGATCCACCCCTCAGGTGGTTACTGCCCCGGGTGTGCCGGTTTCATCCAGCACCTGCTGGTGGGTGTTCCATGCCCCAAACCAGTTTGGGGACGGTGGGTGCGCGGAGCGGGGCCCGTTGTACTCCTGGAATAGGCCGCTGAGTGCCCCAAACCGGTTTGGGCGCGTGGTGGACGCGCTGGTGGGTGTGCGTACCAGTGGGCGCACGTAACGAATGTGGCTATAGATGCGCCCCGGAGGCGGGAAGGTCGGTGCTCGCCGTGAACGTCGCGATGGATGCGCCTCGCCCGCGCGAGGTGGGGACTAGCGGCGAATGGGGCGATGGGTGCGCCTCGCCGGCACGGAGGTGGGTAGTCGCGGCGGGCGTGGCGATGGACGTACATGGCGACGGCTGCAGCGGCTGTGGAGACTGCGGCGACAAGCGGGTGCGCGCTGAGGCTCCAACAGCGACTGAGTGCCCGCGGAGGCTGCGGCGGTCAGTGGGTGCGTGCGGAGGCTGCGGCGCTGAGTGGGTGCGTGTGGAGTCTGCGGCGGCGAGTGAGTGCGCGCGGGGGCTGTGGCGACCTCCGGCCGGGTCGGCTGCGTGTTGAGGCCGTTCCAGCTCTTGACCGCCTGACCGGTACCGAAGGACGGGTAGTGGTCCGACCCGCAACCGCCCAACACCGGTGCCGCACGCTCAGCAACGGGCGGAGCCGACGATGACTACCCGTCCTTCGGTACCCAACGGCACAGGCAGCGGGGGTCACGTACCCGGCGGGCAGTTGCTGTGGGTGCTGCGCGGTTGGCTGGCTGGGTGGCTGCGTGGTGACGGGTGCACGGCTGGCTGGGTGGCTGCGTGGTGACGGGTGCACGGCTGGCTGGGTGGCTGGGGGGTGACGGGTGCACGGCTGGCTCGGTGGTGACGGGTGCACGGGTGGCTGAGATGCTGACGGGTGCACGGGACGGGGGTGCTGACGGACGCACGGCTGCACGGGTGCACGGGGGCGTGGGCTGGGTGGGGGTTGGTGTCTCCGGTGTGGGGTGAGGCGATGGGCCGGTGGTTATCTGACGGGGCAGTCAATCGTTCATCTTTGGGTTGCTTTTTGACCATCGGGGGAGGGTTGGTCGTTACCTGAGCGTTGACAGAGTCCGGCGCGGTTACGTGTGGCGCGTGTCTTGGGGGACCGCGAGCGTTCGGAGCGTTGTCGGTTGGGTGGGTTCAGGCGGCGTGCATTGGTACTAGCTGCGGTTCTGGTGCCGGGAGTGCTGGGTGTCTTGCCGGCGGCGGCGCACCCGTTCGGCGATCCGCAAACAGTGACGATTGCCCTCGCCGACAAGCACAGCGCTGACAAGCACAGCACCGACGACGGGTACGGCACCCACGACAAGTACGGCGCTGACAAGAAGCACGGCGCCGACGACAAGTACAGCGCGGGCGGCGAGTACGGCAGTGACGCCTCGAGTGGTGGTGGGGCGGTTGTGCGGGTTCGGTGGAAGGTTGGTGGGCTGGACGATCTGACCTTGCTCGGGGTCGGGCTCGGTGTGCTGCCCAAGGATCGGGTGCTGATGGACGGTGCGGTGATTTACCGGCCGTCCGACGGTACGGCGATGGGGTCCTCGCCCAAGCTCACCGAGTACCTGCTGCGTCGGATCACGGTCACCAGCCACGGGAAGGACTGCCCCGGCGCGGTACAGCTGATCGCGGATCTTGCCAAGTCCGGTGCATCCATCGAGTACACCTGCCCGTCCGCGGTCGGAGCGGTCGCGGTGACTGTGAAGACATTGACCGATCTCAACCCCGCGTACAAAACGCTGGCTACTGGGCCGGATGGGGCGCGCGCGGTGTACGGCGACGGGAACGACCAGCACGAGTGGAACCTCGGCACCGTCGACACCAAGCACCTCGGACGGAGCGCGCTACTTCAGCTAGGCGCCGTCGCAGCCGCTGTACTACTCGCAGCCGCAGCCATCATCTACATCCGCCGCCGGCGACCACAAGCCCGCCCGAACGCGCCGCGAGTGGTGTCTGGGTGGTGGCGTGGATGAGTGTCGCGGATCAGCTTGAGGGGTTTGTGCATTCGCCGGGGGTGCCGCCGGTTGCGTTTTTGCTTGCGTTTGCGGCGGGTGCCGGGCATGCGGTGATGCCGGGGCACGGGAAGAGTCTGGCGGCGGCGTACTTGGTTGGAGAGCGCGGTCGGGTACGTGATGCGGCGTGGCTGGGTGGATCGGTCGCGATCATGCACACGCTGTCGGTACTGGTGATCGGCTTGGCGTGGACGTTCCTGAACCTGTCGAACCTGATACGACTGGAAAGCCTCACAACCGCCCTCCAACTACTCGCCGGCATCTTGGTAATCGGCACCGGCCTCTGGCTGCTGAAACACCACCAACACACCCACGGCCACGGGCATGGGCACGGTCACGGACATGGGCATGGGCACGGTGCCGGGCGAGGATCGCGGCCGGGGTTGGTGTTGCTGGGGATTTCGGGTGGGTTGACGCCTTCGCCTTCTGCATTTCTGGTGCTTGTCGCGGGGTTGTTTCTTGGGCGGGCGGGGTTTGCGGTGCTGCTGGTTCTCACGTTTGGGATCGGGATGGCAGTGGTGCTGTTCGGTGTGGGGTTGCTTGCGGTTGCGGGTAGTTCGGTGGTTGTCCGGGGTGGGCGCTCGCATCGTCTGCTCTACCTGGCCGCCCGCGTGGCACCGCTGGTTGCCGCAACCGGCATCACTCTCGCCGGCATCGTCATGACCGCCTACGCCGCAATCCACCTCGTCCACGGCCCGACCTGACGATCTGCAGCACCTCGCTTGACGGGCGGTCTGACCGCCTGGTGGTTCAGCTTGTAAGTCCGCCTAAAGGAGATTTTTGTGATGACTGTGCACCGGTTCAGACGGTGGAGGGCCGCGTCCGTGATCCTTGCGGCCGCCTTGGTTGCGGGCGGTGGTGTCGCGATCGGGGACAACGGGGCTGAGGCCGTCGCGGCGGCCGAGGCCAGTGGTGTGCCGGTGCTCAACCTGCGCGCCGGGCAGACGCTGGAAGGTACGGCGACCGTCACCGCCGAAGCATCGGTCGAGAACGACTCGGTTGTCGCGCTGAAGGTCGACGGCAAGCAGTTCGACGCCGAGAAGACAGCGGGTACGGCACATTTCGCGTTCGACATGGGCGGGAACGGAACCGAGGCGCGGTACCGGAACTACCTCACCGTCAACGGGCGTACCGACAAGGTGTTCTTCCCGGACATCGCCGGTGGTGTGGGTGGCCGGCTCGAGCTGCCGGGGGAGTGGCTGCACACCGGTGTGAACACGGTGACCGTGCACGCGGGCGCGGCCTGGGTGGACACGACCAACACCGCGGCGGACGGGTACGAAGTGCTGCCGTACGGGGAAGGCGGTCGTTGTCCCAACTACGACGACTTCGCGCTGAGCAGTATCGGTGTGAGTTTGCTCGGCACCGCGATCGACGGTGAGCAGAACGACTTCAGCTACACCTTCGGCGATGGTACGTGTGGGAGCTCGAAGCGCTTGCTGACAAAGGATCTGACCTTCGTCGTCTCGGGTCAGCCGGGCAGCACGGCCGGTCTTCGCGCGGACCTCGACACGACCCAGTTGAGCAACGGCGAGCACACAATCGTCGCGACCACCGCCTCCGGTGCAACCGCGACCGCGAAGGTGCAGGTCAACAACGCGCCGGCCGGTGCGCCGAAGATCACGCCGGCCGACGGTGTCGTGGTGAAGGGCGAGCAGCCGGTCATCGCAGCCGTACCAGCGGGCGGGCAGAACGGCGTCGATACCCTCGCGATCGACGGCGCGCCGGCGGGGAACGAGGAGACGCTTGCCGCCGGCACCGCGACGTTCGGTGTCACGGTCGAAGCGGGCAACTCGGTCGAGGCGCGCTATCACAACTACCTGCTGGTGAACGGGAACCGTGTCGATCTCGGTGGCGACTACGGCGTGACTGGCGCGGAGACGGCGGCGATCAAGCTGCCGCAGCGCTACCTGAAGTCCGGTGACAACACCATCCAGGTCAAGACCGGCGACTACAACGGCACGCTCAACGGCGCGACCTGCGCGAACCACGACGACTTCAAGGTCAGTACGCCGAACCTCGCGCTGAGCGGTGCCGGGACGATCACCCGCGGCACCACGTACCTGCTGACCACAACTGGATCGACCACCACCAAGGCCGTGACCAGCGACGCGGTACTCGCGCTCGGCGACGGTACTTGCGGGCCGAACAAGGAGGCCGAGTTCCATTTCACCATCGCGGATGCACCGACCGCGAAGACAGTGGACACGCTGGGTACGGGCGACGCCGCGCATCTGAAGGTATTTGTCGGCGGCAACGGTTCCGACAACGGGTACGACAACAAGGTGCTGATCAACGGCATCCCGCTCGACCTGGGGATCTGGGAGAAGGAAACCGCCGAACTGACCTTCCCGAACGAATGGCTTGTCCCGGGCGTCAACGTACTGGAGTTCGTCGCCGGAACCGATCACGGCAGCGCGAAGCCCGGTGGCTGCGACAACTACGACGACTTCACGCTGCGGGACTTCGAGCTCGCGCCGACCGGCGGCAAGGCGACTCTGCTCAGCAAGGAGATTGCCGAGAGCAACGTAACGATCGGCGGCGCGACTTACCCGGTGGGTAAGCCGGTGACCGTCTACATCGGCGACGGTACTTGCGGAAGCAGTCACAACGGGGTGCTGCGCAAGACGATCCAGTTCGAGGTCACGGCCGAGGACGGTTCGCCGCTCGCGGCGCTGGGGCGGCGGGCGGATGTCGACAGTACGACGATCGCGGACGGCGCGCACCGGATCGAGGCGGCGGCCGGCGACAAGACCGCGACTCGGCAGTTTATTGTTGACAATTCCGCGCCGACGGTCGAGAGCAGCGTCCCGGCCGAGGGACAGCGGCTGACCTCGACAGTCGCGTTGACGGTGAATGTGAAGGATGCGACCGGCCTGGCGGGCACGCCGATGATCACGCTGGACGGTAAGCCGGTCAAGCAAGGCGATCAGATCGGGCACGGTCTGCCGGCGGGCGCGCACACGATCGCGGTGACCGCGTCCGACACGCTCGGGAACACGGCCACCCGGCAGATCCGGTTCACCAGCGCGAGCATTCCCGACGTACCGACCGAGCTCGGCGCGACGGTCAGCGGTGTCAACAATCAGACGGCGAAGCTGTCCGCGAAGATCCCGGGTGAGGCCGGCGTGCCGCTCACCGCGACCTTCACCAAGGCCGACGTGGTGATCCCGTCCACCGGGTACCAGGGCGAGGCGGCCGACGTACCGACCACGCTCGACGTCGCCCACGATCAGATCGTCGACGTGAACTCGTTGCGGCCGTTGGACAATAGGATTGTCGACACGGTGTCGAGTCGCGACGTGGTGTTCCAGCGGTACGATCTGAACCTCGGCTCGTCGGCGGGTACGCCGACCGTGCGATGGGAAGGAACGATCGACCCGAAGCGGGTGGTCGCGCTGCGGATCTGGGACGTCACCGCGAAGAAGTGGGTCGTGATGACCAGCGCCCGCGGCCGCGCGGGGGAGAGCACGGTACTCACCGCCGAGGTCGGCGCGCAGTACCGCGATGGCGCTGCCGTGCATGTCCTGGTCACCGGCGAGGACCCGTTCGCGGACGATCTGTCGCCGCGGGACTCGTCGGCGCAGAACGACAAGGACCGCTTCGAGGATCCGGCGACGTACGACTTCGCGATCGCGCATTTCACCGACACGCAGTACCTGACCGAAGGCGCGGCCGGCGGCACGTACGACGACTGGGACGGCGTCAAGGAGCCCAGTGACGTGATGACCGCCGAGGAGCAGGCGATCTGGGCGGCCGCGTACCGCAACGAAGTGCAGTGGATTGCAGACAATACGACGAGCCGCAAGATCGCGTACGCGGCGCACACCGGCGACATCATCGAGAACGACTACTACGACCCGCTGGCGACGAAGCCGGACGGCTCGCTGCTGCGGCCGGGGCTGAACGAACAGGTCGAGAAGGAGCTCGCACTGGCGTCCAGCTACCAGGCGATCCTCGACAAGAAGGGGGTTGTCAACCAGGTCATTGCCGGCAATCACGACAATCAGCTGGGCGCGGAGACCGGTCCGGCGTCGCGGTTCAGCAAGACGTTCAGCGCCGAGCGGTACCAGCAGGCCGCGAAGGGCTGGCCGGCCGGTGCCGAGTACCACGCGTGGGACGAGAAGGTGAACCCGGACGGCTCCATCACTCCGGGGAAGGACAACCAGAACAACTACGTCCTGTTCTCGGCCGGTGGTCTCGACTTCGTCGCGGTCGGTTTGTCGTACGGCGTGACCCCGCAGGAAGCGAACTGGGCGGACTCGATCTTCAAGCGATACAAGGACCGCAACGGCATCCTGTTGTCACACGACTACCTGCGCCCGTCCAGCAGCCCGGACGGCCGGGACGCGGCGTTCTCCGCGCCGGACGGTTCGCCGCTGTACAAACAGGTCGTCGAGACGAACCCGAACGTCTTCCTGGTGCTGGCCGGTCACGAGCACGGCGTCGGCACCAACGTGAAGTCCAAGGTCGGCGTGACGGTCACCCACGACGTGGTCGAGCTGCTCGCGGACTACCAGTTCTACACCGTACCCGCGGGTGAGCTTTGGCCGGCGCTGGTCGATGCCGCCGGCAACATTGATGTGAACGGCGACGGTACGCCCGATCACAAGGCGACCGATCGGCTGCAGTTCGGCGCGAGTTTCCTGCGGCTGCTGCAGTTCGACGTCAAGCGCGCCGAGCTGCACATCGACACGTACTCGCCGTTCCTGAACAACTTCGGGGCGACCGAGTACGACCTCCGGCAGGACG
Organism: Kribbella hippodromi; assembly: GCF_039531045.1. NCBI lineage: Bacteria > Bacillati > Actinomycetota > Actinomycetes > Propionibacteriales > Kribbellaceae > Kribbella > Kribbella hippodromi. The sequence goes on from NZ_BAAAPH010000010.1 coordinate 210,150, forward strand.
GCAGCCAGACCAAGCCGCGCTACAACGGCGCCGAGGACAACCTCACGCTGCCGGTCGACCTGACCACCCGGAAGACCTCATTCAGCACCGATTCGCTCGCCGCGTACGTGCCGAGCGGCGTGATCGGCACTGACAACGTGGTCGCGAACGGTACTGCGACCACGACGTGGAGCGGTCTGGCCCCGGCGACGTCGTACGGCTGGATCGTGACCGCGAAGAGCGCCGACGACGGTGTCGCGGTCGCGCAGCCGGCCGTGTTGCGCACCCGCAAGGGGCAGCCGACGCTGACCGCACCGGCCGTGTCGGTGCCATGGGGTACGGCGGCCAAGGTGACCGTCGATGTTGCTGCGGGCAACCTTCCGGTCAGCGGGACGGTCGAGCTTCGCGAAGGCGACAAGGTCCGGGGAACCGCGCCGATCAGCAACGGCAAGGCGACCCTCACGCTGCCGATCGGTCTGGTCGCGGGCGCGCACACGTTGACGGCCTCGTACGCCGGCAACGACACGTTCGAGCCGGCGCAAGGTACGGTCGCCGTCGCGGTGCACCTGCCGCCGGCGTGGAACGCGAAGACGCTGTACAAGTCCGGCGACCGCGTGTCGTACCAGGACAAGCCGTACCTCGCGCCCTGGGCGAGCATCCGGCAGACGCCAGGCGAACCGTACGGCGCGTGGCAGGAGCTGGCGATGACCGAGGACGGTACGGCGATCTGGACCGCGTCGCGGATCTTCGAGAAGGGCGATGCGGTGCTGTACAAGAACAAGCGGTACCAGGCGAAGTGGTGGACCCGGAACCAGCCGCCGGGCGACCCGTACGGGCCGTGGGCGCCGATCGGATAAGCAGCCCGCAACCTCGAACAAGCAGCACCTGAAGCAGACCCCGGCGCGCCGGTCTCACCGACTGAAAGGCCGCGCCGGGGGTCTGTTGCTGGGTCCTGACAACGTTGTACCGTGAGCTGCCGACGGTCGATCCGAAACGTTTCCGCTGCTCCCCGAACCGAGGAGGACCAGAGTGTCCAACCCGCTGAAGATCGCCACCCTCAGCTTCTGGCACGTCCACGCCGGCGACTATTCGAGGCAGGCCCTGGAACACCCGGGGACGGAGCTGGTGGCCGTCTGGGACGACGACGCCGAGCGCGGCCGGGACGGTGCCGCGAAGTTCGGCGCCGAGTACACCGCCGACCTGGACGCACTGCTCGCCCGGGACGATCTGGACGGGGTCGTCATCACCACCCCGACCGACGCGCACCGCGACGTGATGGTGCGGGCGGCGCGGGCCGGCAAGCACATCTTCACCGAGAAGGTACTGGCGCCGACGGTCGCCGAGGCGGAGGAGATCGTCGCCGCGACCGACGCGGCCGGCGTCAAGCTGACCGTCTCGCTGCCGCGGCTCTACCACGGGTACACGACCGCGATCCGCGAGGTGCTCGACAAGGGCACACTCGGCCGGCTCACGTACGGGCGGGTGCGGCTTTCGCATGATGGCGCGATCGGGCGCGACGGCAACGAGGGCTGGCTGCCGCAGCGGTTCTTCGAGCCGAAGGCGGCGATCGGGGGCGCACTGACCGACCTCGGCTGCCATCCGGTGTACCTGACTCAGCTCTTCCTCGGCGCGAACCCGGAGACGGTGAGTGCGACGTACCGGTCGGTGGCCGGGCGCGGTTTGGAGGACAACGCCGTCGTGGTGGCCGGGTACGGCGACCAGACGATCGGCGTGATCGAAGCCGGGTTCGCCAGCAGCAACCCGTTCACGATCGAGTTGTTCGGGACCGAGGGCACGCTGACGTACACCGACGCGGGCAATGTGCTGACCGTGAACGGCGAGCAGGTGCCGGTGCCGGAGCACTCGACCGATGCGTTCGCGCAGTGGGTGGACCACATCAACAACGGCACCCGGGCGGACGAGAACATCTCGCGCGCGGTGGAGCTGACCCGGCTGGTGGTGGCCGCGAACGCGGCAGCCGAGTCCGGTCAGTCGATTGTCTACAACTGAACGTTCCGATTGTCCACAATCGAGGAGACTGCTTGATGATCAAGGTCGGACTCATCGGTGCCGGCGGGATCGCGTCGGCGCACATCAAGGGCTATCGGGCGCACGCGGACCGGATCGGCGTCACCGCGGTCGCGGACGCGGTGCAGGAGACCGCGAAGAAACGTGGCGAGGAACTCGGCGCCACGGCGTACACCGACTATCGCGAGATGCTGGCCGCAGAGGAGCTGGACGCGGTCGACATCTGCCTACCGCATCATCTGCACCGGGACGCGATCGTCGCCGCGGCGGAAGCGGGCAAGCACGTGCTCTGCGAGAAGCCGCTCTGCCTCTCCGCGGACGAGGCCGCTGACGTACGCAAGGCAGTGACCGAGAACGGCGTGACGCTGATGTGCGCGCACAACCAGCTGTTCATGCCGGCGGTCGCGAAGGCCAAGGAGTTGCTCGAGGCCGGAACGATCGGCACCGTGTACGAGGTGCGTACCACCGACAGCTTCTACAACGACTTCGACCCGAGCTCGATGGGCTGGCGGGCGAGTGCCAAGACAAGTGGTGGTGGCGAGCTCATCGACACCGGGTACCACCCCACTTATCTGATGCTCCACCTCGCCGGTGGCCTCCCGGTCGAGGCCACCGCGATGCTCTCCACGCACCGGTTGAAGTTCATGGAGGGCGAGGATTCGGCGCAGGTGCTGATCCGGTTCGACAACGGCGTCGTCGGGCAGCTGGTGACCAGCTGGGCGTACCAGCCGGCCGCCTCCACCGAACGGTTCTCCGCTGTCGGCGAGCTCGGTTCGCTGACCAGTGACGGTACGTCGCTGTCGTACCGCCTGCGCTCCGGCGAGACCGAGACCTTCGAATTCGAACCGGTCGACACCTTCGTTGCCGAGATCGGTCACTTCGCCGACTCGCTCGCGAGCAAGCAGCGCCCGCTGCACACCGAGGCCGAAGGCATCGCCGTCCTCGGCATCCTGCTCGCCGCGTACGAGGGCTCGCGCACAAAGGCGATCGCGCCCGTCCTGCAAGTCTGAGCTAGAAGTAGAAGCCCTCCGCGAGGTCGGCGAGCAGATCGGGCTCGGTGGGCTGCCAGCCGAGGAGCTGCTGCGTGTACGTGGATGAGGCCGGCGCGTTCATCGCGGCGAACTGAGCAAGAAAGCCGAGGTACTGAGGCGCCTCGTCCGCGGTGATCGAGCGGGCGGGGAGCCCCAGTCCGCGGCCGATCGCCTCGGCGATGGTACGGAACTCGAAGCCCTCGTCCTGTACGGCGTGCAACCGGCTTCCGGCGGGTGCTGATTCCAGCGCCAGCCGGTACAGCCGGGCCGCGTCGAGCGTGTGCACGGCCGGCCAGCGGTTCGTGCCTTCGCCGAGGTACGCGGCGAAGCCGTTCTGCCGTGCGAACGCGATCAGCGCGGGCGCGAAGCCGTGCAGATCGAGCCGGCTGTGGGTGATGGCCGGCAGCCGGAGCACGGACGTCCGCACGTCCTTGCCGGCCAGGTCGACGACGAAGTTCTCGGCGTCGACGCGGTAGCCGCCGTTCGGATCGAAGTCGGCCTCGGTGCCCGGTCGATTGTTGACAATCCGCGCGAGCATACCGATCCCGGACGTACTGACCAGCGGCTTGCCGGTACCGGCCAGTGCATTGCCGATTGTCTGCAATGCGGCGAGATCGGACTCGGCCGCGCCGGCCAGATCGCCTGCCTGCATGGCGTCGTGCCGGAACGCCAGATGGATCACGCCATCAGCACCGGACGAGGCAGCGTGCAGCCGGTCGAGGTCGTGCAGGTCGCCGCGGACGGCCTCGGCGCCCCAGCCGGTCAGGCGCTGCGCCGACTCGTCCGACCGAGCCAGGCCGAGTACGGAGTGCCCGTGCGCCAGGAGCTCGGGGACGACAGCGGAGCCGACGTGGCCGGAAGCGCCGGTGATGAAGACACGCATGATGGTTCCCTTCGTGATGTCAGTTGGTGACATCACCACCGTACACCCTGATGTCATCATGTGACATCGGCTAGGATCGACGACATGGGACGGTGGGAACCGGGCGCGGCCGGACGGCTGCGAGAGGCCGCGCTGGCGCTGTACGCCGAGCGCGGGTACGACGGCACGACCGTCGCCGACATCGCCGATCGCGCCGGAGTCACCGCACGGACGTTCTTCCGGCACTTCGCCGACAAGCGCGAGGTGCTGTTCGCGGGCTCCGAGCAACTCGAACAGCACATGGTCAAAGCGCTGGCCGAAGCGCCCGCAAGCGCGACGCCGATGGAAACGGTCGCGGCCGCCGTACTGGCCTCGTCGGACCTCTTCGACACGATCCCGCAAGAGTACTCGCGGCGCCGGCAGGCGGTGATCAGCTCGACACCCGAGCTGCGGGAGCGCGAGCTGATCAAGCTGGCGACGCTGACCACCGCGCTCACGCAGGCACTGCTCGACCGTGGCGTCGAGCCGGACGTCGCCGCGCTGGCCGCCGAGACCGGGGTAGCGGTGTTCCGGGTCGCCTTCGGCCGCTGGATCGCCGCACCGGAAGGACCTGACGGCGTCGCGTTCGCGGACGTCATCCGCTCGACCCTCGACAACCTTTCCGGCCTCACCGCCTGACCAACCCCAGTCGGCTGCCGCAAGAGCAGGGCTGGTGGCGCAGCTCGGCGAGCACGGCCATGGGCTTGGGGACGGCGGCGCCGGGAATGATGTGCAAGGCTCTTGTTGTTTACGATTCAACTGAATTGGACGTGAGCGGACAGGAGTGGGCTGGATGACCGACGTGGCATTTGGGCTGGACACCTTCGGAGACATTCCGGTGGATGATGCCGGGGAGCTGGTGACGGCCGCGGCGGCGATTCGGCAAGTGGTGGACGAGGCTGTGCTGGCTGATCAGGTTGGCGTGGACGCGATCGCGCTTGGTGAGCATCATCGGCCGGAGTTCTCGATTTCCACCCCGGAGACGGTGCTCGCGGGGATCGCGACGCGGACCTCGCGGATCAAGCTCGGTTCCGGGGTGACCGTGCTCAGTTCGGACGATCCGGTGCGCGTGTTCCAGCGGTTCTCGACCGTCGACGCGCTCTCGAACGGGCGTGCCGAGGTGATTCTCGGTCGCGGATCGTTCACCGAATCGTTCCCCCTCTTCGGGTACGACCTCGCCGACTACGACGTACTTTTCGAGGAGAAACTGCAGCTCTTCACGCAACTCCTCGACGAAAAGCCGGTCAGCTGGAACGGCACCGTACGCCCCGCGCTCGACAACGCGGACGTCTACCCGAAAACCGAGTCCGGCCGGCTGGCGACCTGGGTCGGCGTCGGCGGGTCGCCACAGTCCGTTGTGCGGACGGCGTACTACGGACTGCCCTTGATGCTCGCGATCATCGGCGGATCACCGGAGCGGTTCGTTCCGTACGTCGACCTGTACAAGCGGGCGGCGGCGCAGCTCGGGACCGTCGCGCATCCGGTCGGCATGCACTCGCCCGGGTTCGTCGCGGAAACGGATGAGCTGGCGAAGGAGATCTACTACGAGCCGTACAAGGTGATGCGCGACCGGATCGGCGCGCTCCGCGGGTGGCCGCCGCTGAAGCGCGACGAGTTCGAGTCGGAGGTGCTGCATGGCTCGATGTACGTCGGCTCGCCGGAGACCGTCGCGCGCCGGATCGCCGGGGCGATCAAGACGCTCGATGTTGCGCGCTTCGACCTGATCTACTCAGGCGGCCCGCTACCGACGAGCGCCCGCCTGAAGGCAGTCGAACTGTACGGCACCAAGGTCATCCCACTAGTCCGCGACCTCCTCACCGAGAACCCACAGTGACGAATTCCCTGGGCGACCCGGACGCGACGGGCGCGAACGCGCAAGGCGCGATGGGCGTGTACGTGGAAGGTGCGGAGAGCGCGGGCGCGGAAGGTGCCGACCTGGAAGGTGTGGAGGGTGCGGGCGAGGGCGGTCCGAGGGGTGCTGGCGTGGGGCGTGGGCCGGTGGTTGGGATCTTGGGGGCGGGGAAGGTCGGTACGGTGCTGGCGCGGCTTGCGGTGGCGGCTGGGTACCGGGTGCTGATCGCGGGTTCCGGTGCGGTTTCGAAGATCGAGTTGATCGTCGAGGTGATCGCGCCGGGAGCTGTCGCCAGTACCGCGAGCGAGGTGGTCGCGGAGGCCGAGGTGGTGATTCTCGCGCTGCCGCTGGGGAAGTACCGGACGATTCCCGCGGATGCTCTGCGCGGAAAGCTCGTGATCGACGCGATGAACTACTGGTGGGAGGTCGACGGTATCCGCGACGACCTGACCGATCCGCGGACGTCGTCGTCGGAGCTCGTGCAGGAGTTCCTGGTCGGCGCGCAGGTGGTGAAGGCGTTCAATCACATGGGCTACCACGACCTGGAAGCCGGCGCGAGCCCCGCCGGTACGCCCAACCGCAAAGCCATCGCCATCGCCGGCCCAGAACCAGCCGCCACCCGCACCGCCGAGCTCGTTGACGCACTCGGTTTCGACCCAGTCCCCATCGGACCCCTCGCCGCCGGCAAGCACCTCCAACCAGGCACGCCCCCCTTCGGCGCCAACGAAAACGCGCTCACCCTCCGCACAATGATCCCCTCAACAGAGGTTGCCCCCTGAAATAGTGGGTTGCCCCCTCAAATTTTCAGGGGCCAACCCTCCACCCGAGGGGGCAAGCACCCGCCAGGCAAGCCAGGGCCGGCGCCGGCGGGGCCGGATGGGATGTACGCGGGCGGGGTGGGACGGGGTGTATGCGGGGGCGGGTGTTGCCGGGGTGGGATGGGGTGTACGCGGGGCGGGTGCTCGTTTGGTGGCAGGTGTCTGCGGGGTGAGTGCAGGTCCGGTGGGGCGGGTGCTGGACGGGTAGCGATGGGGTGAAGGCGGGGCGGCTGCTGGTGGGTGCGGGTGCTGGTCGGATGGGGCGGTGCGTGCGAGCGAGTGCCAGTCCGGTGGGATGTGCGGGCGGGATGAGTGCGGGTCCGGTGGGGTGGGCGGTGCGTGCGGGGTGTGGCCGGGTGCTGGTTGGGTGGGTGTGGTTAGGGCTCGCGGGCGATCGTGTGACCGGGGTGGTCGGCTCGGCTCGGTCGGCTGCGCAGCCGCTCGGCGCCAACGAAGACGCGACGATCCTCCGCACAATGATCCCCTCGACAGAGGTTGCCCCCTGAAATAGTGGGTTGCCCCCTCGGAATTTGAGGGGGCAACCCTCCACAGGAGGGGGCAACCCTCCACAGGAGGGGGCAAGCCCGCTGGGCGGGGGTGTGGTTGGGGGCCGACACCGGGCCGGGTCAGTGCTCGGAGACGACGGCGCCCGGCTTGTGTGGGGCGTCTGCCTCGGGCGTCTTGCGCGGGACGTCCGGTACGCACGCCTTGCGCGGGATGCCTGCCTGGTGTGGGGCGTCTGCCTCGGAGGTGTTGTGCGGGTCGCTTGGCTCGGTTGGATTGGTTGGTGTGGGTGGGGCGGTCGGGTTGGTTGGGTGGGTGGGGGTGGTTCGTTCGGCGCCGATGCCGGCGGTTACTACTGCGGCGATGCCGATGGATTGGAGGAGGGTGGGGGATTGGGTGAGGAAGATCCAGCCGATGAGTAGGGCGAGGGCTGGTTCCAGGCTCATGAGGGTGCCGAAGACGCCGGTGTCGAGGCGGCGTAGGGCGAGGTATTCGAGGCTGAAGGGGATTACCGGCAGGAGTAACGCCAAGCCGAAGCCGGTCAAGACCAGTTGCCAGGTCATTACGGGGATCGTGCTCGGGCCGGCGATCGCGGTGGCGACGAGGGCGGCGACGGGGAGGGAGACGCCCATGCCCTGCATGCCGGTGACGTTGCTGCCGAGGTGCTGGGTGAGGATGATGTACGCCGCCCAGCACGCCGCTGCGCTCAAGGCGAAGAGCACGCCGATGCCGTCGACCGATCCACGCCACGGTTGCGTCAGGAGCAGCACGCCGACGAACGCCAACGCAGGCCAGATCAATCGCCCCCGGCTACGTACGACCGCGACCCCAAGCGGACCAAGGAACTCCAGCGCGCTCGCCGTCCCGAGCGGTAACCGCGCCACTGCGGCCATGAACAGCAACGTCACCCCCGCGGTCGCGACCCCGAGACCGATCGCGACCAGGAACGAGTTCCGCGAGAACGAACTCGGCCGCGGCCGGAACAGCACCAGCACGATCAACCCGGCACATGCCAGCCGAAGCCAGGCCGCGCCTTCCGGACCGACCCGGTCGAACAGCCCGACCGAGGCGGCCAGGCCGAGCTGGACCATGGTCATCGAGAGGACCGCGAACGCGACGCCGGTCCGGCTTCCACCTGTGCGCATGTCCCCAGTGAAGCCGCCGAATCCGTTCGCGTCCACGTGGGATTCCTGGACAGACCGTTCATGATCAATAAACAATCAAGGGAAGGAAGGAAAGAAGAGCTGGGTGCGGCGCGGGGGAAGAAAGGAAGGGGTCGGTGTCGGCGCGGGGGAGGAAAGAACGGTTCGGTGCGGAGAGGAGGGGCGATGGATGTGCGGCGGCTTGAGTTGTTGGTTGCGCTTTCTCGGCTGGGTTCTATGCATGCGGTCGCGGAAGCACTCAACGTCACCACTTCGACTGTTTCGCAGCAGATTGCTGCGCTTGCTAAGGAGGTTGGTACGCCGCTGGTCGAGCCGGCTGGGCGGCGGGTTCGGTTGACTCCGGCGGGGCGCCGGCTCGCGGGGCATGCGGTGCACATTCTCGCCGCGCACGAGGCGGCCCGGGCCGATCTCGATCCGTCCGCGACGCCGGCCGGTACGGTCCGGGTCGCCGCGTTTCATACCGCGATCCGGGACAGTCTGCTGCCGGTCGTGCATCGGCTGGCGGTCGAGCATCCCGCCGTACGCCTGGAGATCCAGGAGCAGGAACCGCCCGACGCCCGCGCCATGCTCGAACGCGATCAGGTCGACCTCGCGATCGGGTACGACTACAACCTCGCGCCCGCGCCGATCGACGCCTCGCTTGAAATAACACAGCTCTGGCAGTCGAGCTGGAGCCTCGCCGTACCGTCCCGCTCCCGCCGCACCCCCGGTACGTCGGCCGACGTACTAAGCGCGTTCGCCAACACCGATTGGATCGTCAACTCCCGCAACACCGCCGACGAGCAGGTCGTGCGTACGATCGCCGCCCTCGCCGGATTCGAACCGCACATCACGCAGCGCGCCGACAGCCTCCAACTGGTCAGCGACATGATCATCGCCGGCCTGGGCGTCGCCCTGCTGCCCGCCACCTACCCGAAAACCACGGGCATTTCGCTCCGCCGCCTGCACACGCCCGAGCCGCGCATGCGCGCGTACACCCTCACCCGCCGCGGCCACGCGAACTGGCCGCCACTCGCGTTACTACTCAGCCTGTTACGCCAGCGAACCCACTAGTCTGAGCAGGCACAAAGAGGAGGGCTGCGGATGCGCAGGATCTTGGTGGTGGGCGGCGGGTACGCCGGCTTCTACACCGCGTGGCGCTTGGAGAAGAAGCTGCGGCGCGGCGAGGCCGAGGTGGTGATCGTAGACCCGCGCCCGTACATGACGTACCAGCCGTTCCTGCCCGAGGTGGTCGCCGGGTCGGTCGAGGCGCGGCACGCGGCGGTGTCGCTGCGGCGCAATCTGCGCCGGACCAAGATCGTCGCCGGCATGGTCGTCGGCATCTCGCATGCGGACAAGGCGGTGACCATCCGGCCGGCGCAAGGCGCTGATTTCACGATGGCGTACGACGTGATCGCGGTGACCGCCGGCGCGGTGACACGGACGTTCGATGTACCAGGTGTCGCGGATCGCGCGATCGGGATGAAGCACGTCGAGGAAGCGGTCGCGATCCGGGACCGGATGTTCACGGCGTTCGACGAGGCAGCCGGGCTGGAGCCGGGACCGCTGCGGCGGAAGCTGCTGACGGTCACGTTCGTCGGCGGTGGGTTCTCCGGGGTCGAGGGGTTCGCGGAGCTGCTGTCGATGGCGCGGGCATTGCTGAAGAAGTACCCGGAGCTGTCCGAGAGCGACCTCGCGTTCCACCTGGTCGAGGCGAGTGGGCGGATTCTGCCGGAGGTCAGCGACAAGCCGGGCGAGTGGGTCGTACGGATGCTCGAACGCCGCGGTGCGTCCGTACATCTGAACTGCACGATGACCTCGGCCGACGACGGGCATGTGGTCTTGTCGGACGGCACCGAATTCGACTCCGAGCTGATCGTGTGGACCGCGGGCAACGCCGCGACCCGGTTGCTGCGGAACCACACCGATCTTCCGCACAACGCGCGCGGGCTGGTGCAGGTACGGGCTGATCTGCGGATCGGTACGCAGACCGAGATCGTTCCGGACGCGTGGGCGGCCGGTGACGACGCGGCGGTACCGGACCTGGCCGCGTCGCGCCCCGATGCGTACACGGTGCCGAACGCGCAGAACGCCGTACGCCAAGGGAAACTGCTCGCGAAGAACCTGCTGCGATCGTTGCGCGGACACGAGCCGAAACCGTACGTCCATCACAGTCTCGGCGCGATCGCCACGCTCGGCCTCGGCACCGGCATCTTCCAGTACCGGCGGATCGTGATCAAAGGTCTGCCGGCTTGGCTGATGCATCGGGGTTACCACGTGCTCGCGGTGCCGACCTGGGACCGGAAGGTGCGCGTACTGGCGATCTGGCTCGCGTCGTTCTGCTACGGCCGGGACATCGTGTCGCTGGCATCGGTGCAAAGCCCCCGCGACGCATTCGCAGCCGAAGCCAAAGCCGCAGCCAAGACGGCAGCCAGAGCCGCGGCGCTCAAGGTAAAGCAACCGGAGTAGCTCACAGCGAGACCAGTACGACGGTGGCGGTCGCGCATGCCAGGCCGATGAGCTGCCGCCGGTTGAGGCGTTCGTGCAACACAGCGATGCCGAGGATGACGGTGACAGCCGGATAGAGCGACGTCAGGACGACCGCCACCGAGAGCGCCTGTTCTCGGCTCGCAAGCATGAAGGCACTGATCGCGGAGGTCCCGAGCACACCGGACGCGATCGCGAGCGCGGCGGTGCTGCGCCGCATGCGGAGGCGCTCTCGGCGTACGGCGATCGGCGCGACCGTGAGGATCGCGACCAGCCGATTGAGTGCGAGCGGCCACAAACCAGCGGCTGCGTCGGCATGAGCCAAAGCCACGTACTGCAAGGCGAACGCGGCGCCGGACAGCAGCGCCCAACCGGCTCCCGCGGTCGTACCGGTCCGTGGTCCGCGTCCGCTCGTCATCAGCCAGATCGCCGGGCCCGCGATCGCGAAACCGGCCCACGACCACCAGCTGAGCTTGTCGTGCAGCAGCGCGACCCCGATCACGACCGGGATCGCGACCCCGGCGACATCACTGAGCGGTACGACCAGACTGAACCGCCCGGTCTTCATCGCCTCGAACAGGAATGCGGCGCCGAGCCCGGTCCCGATACCGGACAGTGCGCCCCAGCCGAGCGCGGCCGGCGTGATGTGGGGCGCGGCGACGAAGAGCGCGATGATCGTGACGAGTGTGACCCCGAACAGCTGTCCGACCAGCACGACGACGGTGCTGTGTACGCGGCGGGCGGCGAGCCCGGCGGCGAAATCCGACAGGCCGAAGCACAACGCGGAGGCCAACGCGAGTCCGATACCCACGCGCCACCAGTAACCGACGGGCGGTCCGGCAAACCCTCTACTTGATCCGGGTGAGTCTGCCGTCGTCGGCGATCCGGATGGTGGTCTTGCGGGTGCCGACGGTCAGGTCGACGAAGTACATCGAGCCGGCCGTACGCGTCGTGTACGACACCGTCTCGGTCGAGTTGGCCGGGACGATCGCGGACAGGATGGTCGCCGTACTGCCGTTGCGATTGAACTTGACCACGGGCGCGGCCTGCCGGTGGAAGATGTCCGGGTAGTACCAGCCCTGCACCGGATCCTGCTGACCTTGGACCACAGTGATGCCATCGGCCGGCGGCTGCTGCTGGTACGGGATCTGCAGCAGGTACGTCTTCGATTTGTCACCCGGCTTCGTCGCAACAGCTGTGGTGGGGGACTGGATCGTGACCTTCTGCTCCGGTGCGAGATGCCACAGCGTCTCGTACCGCTGGTCGCTCGCCGACTGCCCGCGATCCAGGGTGATGACCAGGTCGGGGTCCTTCAGTACCAGCACGTCGCGTTTGCGGGTCACGTCCGGCGCGGGGGAGTCGCTCAGCGAGTACGACTCCCAGGCCGGCGCGATCGCTGCCCGTAGCAGCCGGGTCTCGACCGAGGCCGTCTGCGCAGACGGGATCGTCATCACGTTGTGCGCGGCCTGACTCTTCGACCAGGCCTGCCACTTGTCCAGCTGGTAGCCGGAGTGACCCGGATCGATCAGGATGTCGCGGCCGTGCGAGGAGTACGTGAGCGACATGTGGTCGTCGTGCCCGTGCAGCTGGCGCGCCGGACCGTACCGGATGCTGTACGTGGACTCGTCCGCGAACGGTCGCGTCTCGCCCCAGCCGGTCCGCCCGAACACGTACCCGGCGTCGAACACGGCGGCGCGCTTCGGCGGCTTGGCGCCCTTCTTCCCGGACGATGCGGCATAGTCGAGTGATGTGCCGGCGGCGCCGACCGCCTTCTGCCGTACGGCATCACCGACCTGTTGCAGGTAGCCCGTCGACTTGGTGGCGAGCGCCAGCCACTCGGCCAGCGCCTGCCGCCGCTGGGAGATCACCGGCCCCGGATCCGAACCGCAGCGCTGCAGTGCGGTGGTCGCGCGGCCCCAGAGTGTGTAGTTGAACATCGCGTACCCGACGGACTGCTCGTTGGTCGATCCTTGCGGGTCGATCGCGGTGGTGATCGCCTGCGTCAGCCGGTCGACGGCGAGCTTCTTCAGGTCCGGGCGCTTCAACGTGCAGCCGACGCCGAACAGCGCGATGCTCTCGTCGGTGCCGTGGTTCGACAGGCCGCTGAAGTTCGCGATCATGAACTGCGCGTGGTCGATCAGCGCTTTGTCCAGCCACGCGTACTGCGCCGGCAGCGTCTTCACGTGCAGGCCGGTCAGCACGGCCTGCCGCGTACACAGCAGCACGTTGGTGCGGTGCATCGTGGCTTCCCAGGCGCCGACATCGCCCTTCCAGCTGTACGGGTTGTCCTGGACCCAGTCGCGGATGATCGCGAGGACGTGCCGGAGTGCTTTGCGGTCGCCGTTCTGGCCGGCCTGAATGCCCTTGCCCAGCCAGCGCAGCGAGTGCAGCCACATGTACCAGCTCGGTTTCTTGTACGGGTCCGAACGCCAGTTGATGTCGCCGTTCCCGGTGCCGACCTTGTACGGCGGGTCGTCGCCCCACGCGAACGTGTCGTTCATCAGCATCGGCAACGGGACCTTCGACTCGATGCCGCTGAAGCCGGGGCACTCGTACGTACCGGTGACCGCGACCGGCGTCGAGGGGGCGGCCGTGGCTGGGGTGTCGACGCCTGGGAGCGGTTCGTCGGTCGATCCGGGGAGGGTCGGTTCGGTGGTGCTCGTCGGGGTGGGTTTGCTCGGGGTCGGCGATCCGGTCGCGGCGCTCGGCGTACTGCGGTCGCGCGCGCCTGGCATCAGCACGAAGACGGCGCCGGCGAAGGCGACCGCGCAGACCAGTACGCAGGCAAGCGTCAGCGCGACGGTCCTGCCGAACCGTCTTCGCTGCTGCGACTCCACGCCCTCACCCCCCGCCGGAACCCCCACACCATAAACGACGCCGGGTACATCGAAGGTTGCATCCGGCATTGACCTTCTCGGTGCGGCTGATTACGGTGTCGGAAATCGATTTCTCATTCTGGAAGCTGTCGAACAGCACAGCTGGAACACGACAGCTTGCCGAAGAGCACCGCGTCCGCCCGCGTGAAGGAGAACCGAATGACCGCCAGCGATCTGCCGCCCGGCTGCGCGAACCGTTCCTGCGCCGGTGACTGCCCGCGCGCGCACCTCAGCCGCCGTACCTTCATCGCGCTCGGCGTCGGCGCGGTCGGCGCGCTGGGGCTGCCCGGCCAGGCCCTGTCCGCGCTGGCCGCGCCGCCCCAGGTCGACTCCCGGGTGCTGTTCGACCGCGGCCGGCCGACCTCGTACACCGGCGCCGCGCTGGCGCGGATCGGGATGCCGGTCGGCGGCGGCACCACCGGGCAGGTGTACCTGGCCGGTGACGGGCGGCTCTGGGCGTGGGACGTCTTCAACCCGACGTCGTTCCCGCTCGGCGGCGCCGACTTCTCGGGGCGCAACTACGCGAACCCGTTGTCGGCGGATCAGCCGGGCGCGGGGCGGTTCGGTCAGGGGTTCGCGCTGCGGACCACCGCGCGCGGCCGGACCACGACGCGTACGGTCGACGCGGCCGGTTTCCGCGACGTGCGGTTCACCGGGTCGTACCCGATCGGCCGGGTTTCGTACGCGGACAGTGCGAGTCCGGTGTCGGTGCAGTTGGAGGCATTTTCGCCGTTCGTACCGTTGGCGACGCTGGACTCGACGGTGCCGACGACGATCATGTCGTACACGCTGAAGAACACTTCGCAGTCGGCGGTGCATGCGACGTTGCTCGGGTACGTGGAGAACCCGGTGTGCATCGAGAGTCGCGACCGGCAGCCGACCACGCTGCACTCGGAGAGCTTCAAAGGTGGCATCCAGTTCGGGGCGGCCGATGATCTGCGCGCCGAGCAGAACGACATCCTGTTCGAGGACTGGGAGAAGGACACCTTCGAGGGCTGGACGGTCGAGGGTACGGCGTTCGGCGCCGGTCCGGTCCGGCCGCTGGACGTGCCGAACCTGATGAAGCGATTCGGCGATCTGAACGTGTCGGGGACCCGGTTCATCACCTCGTACGACTACCGCGGCGGCACGTGGGACGGAGCGACCGGGAAGCTGACCAGCCGCGAGTTCACGATCGAACGCCGGTACGTGGCGATCGGGCTGAGCGGTGGCCGGCACCCGGGCCAGACCTGCGCGAACGTCGTGGTCGGCGGGAAGGTGGTGGCGTCCGCGACCGGTGACGAGAGCGAGCCGCTGGTCGCGCAACTGCTGGACCTGGACGCGTACAAGGGTCAGGTTGCCCACCTTGAGATTGTTGACAATCACACCGGCGCTTGGGGTCACCTGAGCTGTGACCAGATCGTCTTCACCGACCGGGCGGACATCCTGTTCGAGAACTGGGAGCGGACGGACTACGACGGCTGGACGGTGACGGGCGAGGCGTTCGGGTCCGGGCCGGTGACCGCCGCCGAGACGCCGGACGGGTTCCGCCGGGCGTTCGGGGTGCGGACCGACCTGAACGTGAGCGGACGGTTCGTCACCTCGTACAACTTCCGCGGCACCGGTGATCCGGACCGGTACACCGGGTCGCTGACCAGCCGGGACTTCGTGATCGAGCGCCGGTTCGTGACCGCTTGGGTCGGCGGCGGGCACCACAACGGCGAGACGTGCCTGAACGTCGTCGTCGACGGCAAGGTGGTGGCCAGTACGGCCGGCACCGACATCGAGCCGCTGAACGCGGTGTCGATGGATGTCGGGCCGTACGCGGGCAAGACTGCACACATTCAGATTGTCGACAACAACACCGGCGGCTGGGGCCACGTCAACGTCGACCGGATCATCTTCAGCGATCGCCCGATCAGGCGGCAGCCGGTGGCGGAGCGCCCGGATGGCGGGACGTTCGCGCTGGCGGCACTGACACCCGGAGCCGTTTCGCGCCCGTCGATTGCAGACTGGTCGACAACCAAGGCGCTCTTCGACTCGCCGTCGGCTCCGGTCGAGGGCGCCGACCCGCAGGTGGGGACGGTCGCGGTCAACGTCACGCTGGCGCCGGGGGAGTCCCGGACGATCCGCTTCGCCTACGGCTGGTTCTTCCCGAACCCGGAGCGCGACCTCTTCTCCGAGCTGGTCGGTGCATCGACCTTCCGCCGCCACTACGCGACCCGCTTCGCCTCAGCGCGCGACGTCGTCACGTACGTCGGCAAGAACGTCGACCGGCTGCAGCGCGACACCAAGACCTGGGTGCAGACCTGGTACGAAGACTCGTCCCTCCCGCACTGGTTCCTCGAGCGCACCTTGGCGACAGCGTCGACAATCGCCACCAGCACCTGCTACCGCTGGGACAACGGCCGCTTCTACGCGTGGGAAGGAACGTACTGCTGCGCCGGCACCTGCGAGCACGTCTGGAACTACGCGCAGGCGATCGGCCGCCTGTTCCCCGAACTGGAACGCGACACCCGCGAACGCGTCGACCTCGGCATCGCGTTCCGGCCGACCGGAGAGATCGGCAACCGCGGCGAAGCGGGCGACGCGTCGAGTTCGTTCGCCGACGGGCAGAGTGGCACGATCCTGCGCATCTACCGCGAGCACCAGATGAGCAAGGACGACACCTTCCTGAAGCGCGTCTGGCCACGGGTACGCACCGCGGTGGAGTTCCTGGTCACGCACCGGGACGGCGCCGACGAGGACGGCATCATCCGCGGCAGCCAGTGGAACACCCTCGACACCGAATGGTTCGGCGAGGTCCCGTGGATCAGCGGCCTGTACGTCGCTGCCCTTCGCGCCGCCGCGGCAATGGCGACGGATGTGGGTGACGCGGCGAGCGCCAAGCGGTACAGCACGATCGCCGACCGAGGGTCCGCGTACCTCGCCGAGCACTTGTGGAACGAGGAGTACGGCTACTTCGTCCACAAGCTCGACCCGGCGCATCCGAACACGGAGAACAGCAACCGCGGATTGTTCATCGACCAGCTGTACGGGCAGACGTACGCCGCGCAGCTAGGCCTGCCGCGGGTGTTCGACGCGAAGCAATCGCGGACAGCCCTGACGAAGCTGTACGAGTCGAACTTCCGCGCCGACCCGCAGACGTACCGCCCGCCCGGGATCGGTGTCGGCCGGGTGTACACGACCGAAGGTGAGTCGGGCGTGATCATGGCGACCTGGCCGCACGGCGGGTCGGACGAAACCCGCGGGCTGATGTACTTCAACGAGGTGTGGACCGGCCAGGAGTACCAGTTCGCGGCGCACCTGTTCTCGGAGGGCTTGACCGAGGAAGGACTCGCGGTCACCCGCGCGATGTACGACCGCTACTCGGCCACGAAACGCAACCCGTACAACGAGATCGAGGCCAGTGATCACTACGCCCGGGCGATGATGGGCTTCGGCGTGTACCTGGCGGCGTGCGGTTACGAGTACCACGGCCCGAAGGGTCACCTCGGGTTCGCGCCGCGCATCCACCCGGAGGACTTCCGCAGCGCGTTCACCGCCGCCGAGGGCTGGGGCCTCTACAAGCAGCGCCGCAACTCACGGTCGCTGACAGCCTCGGTCGAGGTCCGCTACGGCCGGCTCCAGCTGACCACGCTCGCCGTCGAAACCACCAAGCCGGCCAAGACCGTCGAAGTGCGCGTCGGCCACAACCGGGTACCTGCCCGTGTAGTTGCCACCGGCAACCGCGCAGTCGTGACGCTGAGCCGGTCCGTCATCCTCACCCCGACGACCCAGCTCAGTGTCACCGTGAGCTAATCCGGAACCGTGGCCGAACCAGATCCCGCCCGGTCTGGTTCGGCCACATGGCAGGCAGCCTCGTGGTTCGTCCCGAGCACCCGAAGCTGCGGCGTCTCCTCGTGACAGCGATCGATCGCCAGCGGGCATCGCCACCGGAACCGGCAACCGGGCGTCGGATCGATCACCTTCGGCGGTTCCCCGGTGTCACCTTCGATTCCGGTACTGAGTGGCGCCCGCGGATCCGGCACCGCACCGAGCAGGAGATCCGTGTACGGGTGCTTGGGATTCTGCAGTACGGACTCGGTCGGGCCCTTCTCGACCACGTGCCCGGCGTACATGATCATCAACCGATCGGCCACGTACCGCGCGCTCGCGATGTCATGCGTGATGTACAGGAACGAGACGCCTTCCGTACGCCGCAGCTCGGCCATCAGGTTGAGCAGACCGATCCGGATCGACACGTCCAGCATCGACACCGGTTCGTCGGCGAGGATCAGCTTCGGCTTGTGCGCGAGCGCCTGGGCGAACCCGATCCGTTGCCGTTGGCCACCACTCAGCTCGTACGGGTAGCGCTGCATGATGTCGCCGGCCGGGGTCAGTCCGACTGCCTCGACGACCCGCTCCGCCTCCTCGTACCGTTGTTGCCGCGAAAGCTCCGGCCGGTGCAGTTTCAGGCTGCGCAGGATGCCATGCGACACCCGGAAGGCAGGGTTGAGCGAGCTGAACGGGTCCTGGAAGACCATCGGTACGTCACCGCGGTACGCCAGCTGGTCCTTCCGGGACCGGAACGTCGACATCGCCCGGCCCTGGTAGTAGATCTCGCCGCTGGTCGGTTTGTACACGCCCGCGAGCAACCGCGCGATCGTACTCTTACCGCTGCCGCTCTCACCGGCGAGCGCGACGATCTCCTGCCGGCCGATGGTGAAGTTCACGTCGTCGACCGCATGCAGCAACTGCCGCGAGAACCCCCGCCCGACGCGGAAGTGCCGAGTCAACTCCCGAGCCTCGATAACCGGCGCTGCGGCCGACTCGGTAGCACCCACCAGCTCAACGTCTGAGGTGGTCATGACGCCTCCTCCGAAGCTGAGATCGATGGGGCATGCAGGAGGCAGCGAGCCTGGACCGGGCCGACCTGATACAGGTCCGGCGCGATCTTCGGGCAGTCCTCGAAGGCCTTCGGGCAGCGTGGCTGGAAGCGGCAGCCGCTCGGTGGGTTGGCCAGGTCAGGCGGCGCGCCCGGGATGCCGGTCAGCGGCACCTTCGGCCCGCGGATCGACGGGAACGCGTCCAGCAACCCCGCGCTGTACGGGTGTTCAGGATGATCGAACACCGCGCGTGTATCGCCGAACTCGACCACCTGGCCCGCGTACATCACCACCAGCTTGTCCGAGAAGTGGCTGACCAGCGACATGTCATGGGTGACGAAGATGACCGCGAACCCGAGCCGGCGCTGCAGCTCCTTGATCTGCACCATCAGCGACCGCTGCGCGACCACGTCCAGCGCCGACGTCGGCTCGTCCATGATGATCAGGTCCGGCGTGAACAGCAGCGCCATCGCGATCATCGCCCGCTGCCGCATCCCGCCGCTGAGCTGGTGCGGGTAGCTGTCCAGGTGGATCGGGTCGATCCCGACCAGGCGCAGCACCTCGGCCGGCCGGTCGTCGGCGACCGGCTCGTCGTGCGCCATGATCGTGTCCTTGAACTGGGCGCCGATGCTCTTCACCGGGTTGAGCGCGTTCATCGCGCTCTGCATCACGACCGAGAAGTCCCGCCAGCGCAGCGCCGCGAGCTTCTTCTCGCTCATCGTGACCAGGTTTTGCCCCTGGAACGTCACGCTGCCGCCGCTGATCGCCGCGGGCGAGCTGAGCAGGTGCGCGATCGCGAAGAGCAGCGTCGACTTCCCGCAGCCGGATTCGCCGACCACGCCGACGAACTCACCGGCGTGGACATCGAGATCGACGCGATCGACCGCGACCACGGGATTCGACCCGGTGTCGTACTCGACCGAAAGGTCCCTGACCTCAAGAAGTGGCTGATCGTGCACGTCGCCTCCGAACCGGCCGCAGTGCGGGATTGCTGATCTCGTCGAACGCGTAGTTGAGCAGGGCGAAGGACACCCCGAGCAGCGCCACCGCCAGACCGGGGGAGAGCGCCCACGCGGGCAGCCCGTTCACCAGGGCGCCCTGGTTCTGCGCCCAGTAGAGCATCGTGCCCCAGCTCAGCGAGTTGGGATCGCCGAGGCCGAGGAACTGCAGCCCGGCGGCGGTCAGTACGGAGTACAGCGCCGCGCCGAGGAAGTTGGCCACGATCAGCGAGATCATCGTCGGCAGTACTTCGACCACGATGATGTACGAGCGCCGCTCGCCGCGCACCCGCGCCGACTCGAGGAAATCGCGGTTCCGCAGGGACAGGGCCTGCGCCCGCATCTGCCGAGCGCCGTACGACCAGCCGGTCAGGATCAGCACGATGATGATCACGGTCAGATTGCCCTTGCCCGCGTACGTGGCCAGCACGATGATCAGCGGGAAGGTCGGCAGCACCAGGAAGATGTCCGTGAGCATCGACAGCCCGTCGTCCGCGAACCCACCCAGGTACGCGGCGGAGACGCCGATGATCACCGACAGGATGGTCGCGCCAAGGCCCGCGACGACGGCGATCACCAAGGACTCACGGGTGCTGTAGATCAGTTGCGCGTACACGTCCTGGCCGAGGCCCGTCGTACCGAGCCAGTGACTTCCGGACGGGTGCTGCAGCGGCAGGTCGCCGATCGCCTGGGGATCGTGGTGCGCGCCCGGGACGAACAGCCCGGGGAACGCGGCGAGCAGGATGAACAGCAACAGCAAGCCCGCCCCCAGCATGGCCTTGCGGTTGCGGAGCACGGCCCGGATCAAGCCACCGCGCGGACGGCGGCTGGCAGTCGGCGGAGCGGCGGCAGCGCCTGCGACAATCGCAGTCATCGATTACCCCTTCGTCCGAGCGCGTGGATCGAGCAGGAACACCGCGAAGTCACAGAGCAGTACGCAGATCAGTACCGCCAATGTGACCAGCAGGAAGAGTGCCTGCAGCAACGGATAGTCCGTACTGACGGTGGCGTTGTAGAACATGTAGCCGAGGCCGGGGTAGTTGAACACGTACTCGACCAGGATCGTCCCGGAGATGACGAAACCGAGCGACATCGCGAAGCCGGACAGGTTCGGCAGGAAGGCGTTCCGGCCGGCGTACCCGAACATGATCTTCCGGTTCGGGATGCCCTTCGCGCGGGCCATCCGGACGTAGTCCTCGGCCAGCGTGGTGATCATGTTGTTCCGCATGGTCAGAATCCAGCCGCCGACCGCGGTGATCAGGATCGTACTGGCCGGCAGGATGCCGTGCTTGATCACGCTCCAGATGAACTCGCCGCTGAACGCCGGGGTCAGGCCCTGGTCGTAGTTGAAGTCGTTCGGCAGCACCGGATTGTTGCCGATCGCAAACAACGAGATGAGCAGCAGCGCGACCCAGAAGTACGGCAGCGCCGAGGTGACGATGAAAACCGGCGGCACGATCCCGTCGATCAGCCCTCCGCGCCGCCAGCCGGACACCGTACCGATCAGGGTGCCGATCGCGAACGCGAGGATGGTCGCGATACCGACCAGTCCGAGCGTCCATGGCAGTGCATCGCCGATCAAGGTGGTCACCGGTACGCCGAGGCTGCTGCCGATCGACACACCCCAATGCCCGCTGACCATCGCCTTCAAGTACTCCAGGTACTGCAGCAGCAGGCCCTTGCCCGGGTCGAAACCGAACTCGGCCAGTACGGTCCGCAACTGCTCGGGCGTCACCACTGAACCGCCCTTGCTGAACCGTTCCCGCAGGGCCTCCTCGGGGCTGCCAGGCATCATTCGCGGGATGAAGAAGTTCAGTGTCATCGCCGCCCACAGCGTGAGCACGAAGAACCCGAGGCGTCTTATCAGGTATCGCACTCTCACCACCTCCTCGTGCTCACGCTCACCATTTCCTTACTTCTGTGTCGTTACTTTTGGGCAGACTTCGAGTACAGGTTGGTCAGCACCTGCCCGACATCGGGGATGTTGTACGGCGCGGGCTGCGCGTACGGGTTGTCCTGCGTCGGCCAGCCGCCCAGGTCCTTGGTGTTGTACTGGTACCAGTCGACCGATTCGGTGGTCGGGATCACCGGTACGTCCTTGATCATGTACGAGGAGATCTGCTTGATCAGCTTGACCTGCGTATCCGGGTCAGCGCCGGCGTACTGGTCGAACAGCTTGTCCACCGCGGGGTTGCTGTACCGCGAGTAGTTCGTGCTCGCGGCCTTGCCGATCGGGGCGGTGTTCTTCGAGTACAGCAGCTGCCGCAGCTCGTAGTACGGCGTCGGTCCGCCGGACTGGCTCGAGTACGCGAGATCGTAGTCGCCGTTGAACAGCTTTTGGTTGTACGACTGCTGCTGCAGGTCCTGGATCGTCAGCTCGATGCCCACCTTGGCGAGCTGCTGCTTCACGACGGCCAGCGACGCATCCCAGTCGGTGTAGCCGGTGACCGTGATGATGTTGAGCTTCAACGGGTTCGAGGACGAGTACCCGGCGCTTTGCAGGAGCTGTTTGGCCTTGTCCTGGTTCGGCTTGTCGTACCCCGCGGCCGTCAGCGCGCCCTGGTCGAAGTACTTGTTGAAGGTCGGTGTGACCACCCCGGTCTGGTTCGCGGCCGGCTGGTAGCCACTCTCACCGATCTTGGAGATCTGCTCCCGGTCCAGCGCGTACGCGATCGCCTGCCGGATCGCGAGGTTGCTGGTGACCTTGCGGGACGGATCGTTGTTCGGCACGATCGCCACGTTCGCGGTCGGCGGGAACCAGTAGTTGTTCTCCGGCGACTTCGACTTGTAGAAGTTGTCGATGTTCGGGATGTACTGGCCGCCCCACTGCGCCTTGCCGCTGGCCAGGTCGAGGTTGGCCGGGTTGTTGTCCAGGTACGCCGGGTACTGGACCTTCTGCAGGTACGGTTTGCCCGGCTGCCAGTAGGTGCCGTTGGCAACGTATGAGATGTTGTTGCTGCTGCAGGACTCGACCG
The DNA here is from genome assembly GCF_039531045.1 of Kribbella hippodromi. Taxonomy (NCBI): domain Bacteria; kingdom Bacillati; phylum Actinomycetota; class Actinomycetes; order Propionibacteriales; family Kribbellaceae; genus Kribbella; species Kribbella hippodromi. The sequence goes on from NZ_BAAAPH010000010.1 coordinate 232,588, forward strand.
TGTACGGACCGGTGCCGACCGGCTTCGGATCGGCCCAGGTCGCCGGCTTCGAAGCTGCCTCGCCGGCCGACCAGATGTGCTTGGGAATGATGCCGACCTGGTTGGCGAAGTTGAAGAAGTACGGCTCGGCCGGCGCCTTGAACTTGAAGGTCACCTTGTTCCCCGCGGCCGTCACGCTGGTCAGGCCGGCGCCGGTCCACAGCGAGTACAGGTCGAGCGCGGGCTCTTCCTTCATCCGGGTGAACGTGTAGACGACGTCGTCCGCGGTGAAGGCCTGGCCGTCGCTCCACTTCACGCCGTCGCGGATGGTGAAGACGATCGAGTCCTTCTTCGGCGACCAGGTGAACGCGGTCGCCAGCATCGGCGTGGTTTCGCCGGCCTTCAGCACATTCACGAAGGTCAGCGGCTCGTACACGAAGCCGAGTGCTTCCTGGTTGACCGCCGGGTTGAACGGGTTGAACTGACACGGCCAGGTCTGCCCACCGACGTTCGCGATGGTGACCGAGCCACCCTTCTTGTACTGCCCGGAACCGCCGCCGGTGGAGGCCGAGGACGACGGGTTGCCGGCCGAGGTCGCGCCCCCGATCGGCTTGTCGCCACCGCCACATCCAGCGGCCAGTGCGCCGACCGCCATCGCGGCGACGGCGATGCGTGTGATGCTGCCCCTCATCGTCTTCTGCCTTTCACTCCAGGGTAGTGCTGGATCCTTCTGGGTGCTGCCGAGTCCTGCTGGGTCCTAACTGGGTCCTGACTGGGTCCTACAGGTGTCCGAAGGCGTGCGCGCCGAGCACCGCTCCGGCGGCCTCGACGCCGAGCGCGAGCGCCCCGATCAGCGGGGCGTCCGCCGGGAACCGGGCCACGGCCAGGTCCGGCGGGAACGGGACAGCCGCGTCGAGGGCGCGGCGCAGGCCGGTTTCGAGCTGGTCCCAGGACCGGACCAGGCCGCCACCGACGACGATCCGGGCCGGATCGAGGGCGATGGTCAGGTTGGCCAGGTGCAGCGCCAGCTCGCGGCTGAACTGCTCGGTGAGGACGGCGGCATCGGGTTCGGTGCGCGCCATCGTGAAGACGTCGGCGGCCGTGACCGGTCGCCCGAGCCGGGCGGTGCCGGTGGTCTCGAGCGCCTGACCGCTGACGACGTGTTCCAGGATCGTGCGGCCGGCCGACTCGGTCCAGACGTCGGCGGCCGTGCGCAGGTTGTAGCCGATCTCGCCGGACGCGCCGTTGGCGCCGGTGATAACGGTGCCTCCGGCAACGATCGCGATGGCGAGACCGGTGCCCAGGTTGACGTACAGGCCCGGGTCGCAGCCGGTGAGTTCACCCCAGCGCAGTTCCGCGGCCGCCGCTGCCTTCACATCGGTGGCCAGCCGGACGGGTACGCCCGGGAACGCGTCCCGGATCAGTCGTCCGAACGGAAGCTCGCCCCAGCCCGGGAAGGTCGGAGCGAGTTCGACCCGGTCGTCGTACGGAATGCCCAGGGTGGCCGCGCCGACGCCGGCCAGGGCCTGCCCGGGTGCGACTTCGGCGAGCAGGTCGTGCGCCGCGGTCAGGCCGCGGGCCAGTGCCTCGGCGGCGTCTCCGCCGTCGCGGCTCTCGATGGTCGTCGTGCCCAGCCGGTGGCCGGACAGCTCGGCGACGGCGATGGCGATCTTGGTGCCACCGAAGTCGAGCCCGAGGACGACCGGTGCGGAAACCACGGGGTGGCACCTCCTCGCGCCGATCCAATAGAATCGATTGGAAACTAACTTAACAATCACGGCTCCACAAGGGATGATCAGAACTTGTTGCCAGAGTTGTCGCCGAGTTGTTAGCAGCGAGGGGGTCGGAAGTGACGGTTGTCGCCGGGGGAGCGTCGGCTGCGCGCCCGCAGTTGATCCGGGAGATCAACGAACAGGTACTGCTCGATCACCTTCGGCGATCGGGGCCGATGGCGCGGACCGAGCTGGCCCGGCTGTCCGGCCTGTCGAAGCCGACCGTGTCCGCCGCGCTCGGTTCGCTGGAGCGGTCCGGGCTAGTGCATGTGATCGGCCAGCGCACCGGCGTTCCGGGACCGGCCGCCGTCGTGTACGACGTGCGCCCGGAAGCCGGTTTCGTCCTGGGGCTGGACGTCGGCCGGGAGTACTTGCGTGGCGCGATCGCCGACCTCGCCGGAACAGTGCGCAGCCGCGCGAGCGTACGCACCAAGGCCGTGGACGCGATGACCCGGGTCAACGGGCTGGCCGAGCTCGCGGTGAAACTACTGGCCGAGGCCGGGATCTCCGCCGAAGAGGTGACGCAGACCGTGCTCGGAAGCCCAGGGGTGTACGACCCGCGCGTCGACCGACTGACCTTGACCGGGCGGCTGTCCGGCTGGGACTCGCCGGCGGTACTGGCCGGCCTGCGCGAACGGTTCGGTCCGGGGCTGATGATCGAGAACGATATCGACGCGGCTGCGCTTGCCGAGCGGGTGCACGGTCACGGGCGTGATGTGGAGAGCTTCGCGTTTGTCTCGGTCGGGACCGGTATCGGTATGGGGCTCGTCCTGGACGGGAAGCTGCGGCACGGCTTCCACGGTGTGGCGGGTGAGATCAGCTATCTGCCGTTCACCGAGGGCAGTGGTAGTGATGCCCGGGACGCGCGGCGGCGGGGCAGTTTCGACGCATCGGCCTCGGCGGCGGCGGTTGTTCGCGCGGCGCGCCGGGCCGGCGTACCCGGAGCTTCTTCGGCTGAGAAGGTGTTCGCTGCGGCGGCCCGGGGGGACGCGGTCGCGGCCGCGGTGGTGACCGAGGAGGCGCTGCTGGTGGCGAAGGCGATCTGCTCGGTGATCGCGGTCGTGGACCCGGAGCTGGTCGTCCTCGGGGGCGGTATCGGGCAGGCGCCGGGGTTCCTGGAAGCGGTCGTCCACCAGCTGAGCCGGTTGTCGCCGGTCATGCCTGAGGTGAGGGTGACCGACCTGGGTGCCGAGACGGTGGTGTCCGGGTGCATCTCGGCGGGGCTCGACCGGGCCTGGCTGAACCTGGTCGGACGCGCCGGGAACTCAGGGTCATAACCGGACGCGATTCGTCCGCATTCGTCAGTACGGTGTCGGACATGACTATCGCGATGTACCCCAATTTCGTGTACGACTGTCCGGACGCCAAGCGGCTGGCGGAGTTCTACGGCGAGATCCTGGGCTGGCGGGTCGAGTCCCGCGAAGGCTGGTGCGAGATCCGTCCGGAGGACAACAGCAACTGCATCTCGTTCCAGACGGTCGAGAACTACAAGGCGCCGACTTGGCCGACTCAGGACGTGCCGCAGCAACTGCATCTCGACGTGATGGTCCCGAACCTGGACGAGGCCGAGCTCGAGGTCCTGAAGATCGGTGCCGTCAAAGCCGAGCACCAGCCGGGTACGACCTTCCGCGTCTTCCTGGACCCGGCCGGTCACCCGTTCTGCCTGTGCTCTGCCTGATCTTCTAGGCTGAGGTGGTGGGCAACGAGACGAGCTGGCGTGAGGAGCGGCGGCAGGCGGCGGCCGAGCATGCCGCGGCGCTGGAGCGGAAGAAGGCCGGCGAGACCGCGCGGGCTCGGGAGTTGCTGCGGGACTTCATCGCGACGCTGAAGGAGCGTGGGGTCGAGCCCGAGCCGTTACGTGCCCAGGTGATCGGGTCGAACGCGAGCTACCGGACCGAGCTGGTCGGTTGGTACCTGCGCCGCAACCGCTCGTTGGCCGTCGACGTCGACGGGAACTTCTACATTCTCGGCGTGCCGGCCAGCTTGAAGGCGCGAGTGGCGGGCGCGCGGGTCGAGGCCTCCGATCCGCCGCTCGTGGTCGGTCAGGGCGCGCGCGACGGCGAGTCGATGCCGCTCGCCGAGCTGCTACAGCTTCGGCTCGATTCCTAGCACAGTCGCGATCAACGCCGTACCAGGAGCTGTCCGGCCGCCTGGTCCGGGTGACGGTTTGACGTCGTCCATCTGTAATGGGTCGCCGCACTCCGAGCAGCACACGGTTGGCGTGGTGAGCTTGCCGCAGGTCGTGTGGGTGAAGCGGATCGGCTGACCGGCCGGGGGAGTTGCCCAGCGGTCACCCCATGCGGTGAGTGCCATCAGGATCGGTACGAGCTCGCGGCCGGCGTCGGTCAGCTCGTAGGTGTAGCGGACTGGGTTTTGCTGGTACGGCGTGCGTTCTACCAGGCCGCCGTCTATCAGGGTGGACAGTCGATCGGTGAGCAGGTTGCGGGAGACGCCCAGGTCCGTGACCAGTTGGTCGAAGCGGTTCAGGCCCAGGTACAGGTCGCGTAGTACCAGGGGTGTCCACCAGTCGCCGATGACTTCCAGGGACTGGGCGAGCGAGCAGTGCATCGGCTTGAAGCTGGTGTTCCGCATGCCGTCATTCTAGTCAGTTGTGTTATTGAACTTACTAGGCCTAGGGTGGATTCATGAGCATTTACCACCGGATCGTCGCGCGGCAGGTGCGGAACGCGTTCGCGCAGATCAGTGCGGGCAACTGGGAGGCGATGGTGGCCGGGATGGCGCCGTCGTTCACGTACCGGTTCTACGGCGACCATGCGCTCGGGGGTGAGCGGCGTACGCACGAGGCGCTCCGGCGCTGGTGGGAGCGCTGCTTCCGGCTGCTGCCGAACACCCGGTTCGACGTTCAGGACGTGATCGTCAGCGGCTGGCCGTGGAACACCAGCGTCGCGACCGCGGTCACCGTGCACGTCGGCGTCGTGGACGGCTCGACGTACGAGAACGTGGTCCACCAGATCCTGCGCATCAAGTGGGGCAAGATCACCGAGGTCCGAACCCTCGAGGACACCGCCGTCCTCCAACGCACCCTGGACCGCCTGGCCGCCGCCGGCTACGAAGAAGCCCACGCCACCCCCATCACCGGCTAGCCGTCGCGCTCGCACCCCAGCCCCAACCGCCCGACGACCTGCGTGCCCCCAAACCGGTTTGGGGCACCCAGCAGCCCGTTCCGGGGGTACAACTCGCCCCGCTCCACGCACCCGCCCTCCCCAAACCGGTTTGGGGCGCCCAGCAGCCCGTTCCGGGGGTACAACTCGCCCCGCTCTACGCACTCATCCTCCCCAAACCGGTTTGGGGCACAACACGCCCGCCCGCACTGATCGTTGGTGGTGGGTGGCTGATTTGGGGTTGTTTGCGGTCTTGGCCGGAAACTCGGGTGCGTTTTGTCGGTGGGGGCGGTTACGGTCTGTCTGGTGCTGACTCTGCTTCGCTACGGCGTTCGTGTGGCACCTGGGAGCACCCTTCTGACGATGGGTCTGGCCGTCCTCGGTTCGCTGCTGGGGATGGCGGTCACGTTGCTGACCGGCCGGGTCGTCGGGGCGGTTCCGGGTGTGATCGACGGACGCCCCGGAGCGATGGCCCTGGGCGCGTTCGGCTGGTTGCTCGGCGCGCTGCTCGCGGTCTTCGTGATCGACAGCCTGACACCAGCACTGCAGCAGCTCACCTCGTTGACGATGGACGCGTCCCTGGTCCGCGCGATCGGCACCGGCATCACCGAACCGCTGCTACGCCCACGCCGCATCCAGCATCTCGAAGACACCGAAGTGCTCGACGTCCAAGAGCGCGCCAAGGGCAAAGGCGGCTTCCACCTCGCACACGGCATGAGCCAACTGCCGTTCCTGCTGGCCAGCCGGATCACCCTGATCGGATCGGCGATCATCGTCGGCGCGATGTTCGCGTGGTGGGTCGCCGTCATGCTGGTCGCGATGGCGGTGCTGCTGGAGTGGCACAGCGGCCGCCTGATCGAGCGTGAGGTCGACGTCTGGTGGGGCAACACCGAGGAGCAGCGCCGGGCGCACTACCTGTTCGACCTGGGCATGCGCGACGCGCCGAAAGAGCTGCGCGTCTTCGGCCTGCACAACTGGCTGGTCAAGCGGTACGTCGGTGAATGGACGGCCGGCTACCGCCCGGTCTGGGCGCGCCGCAGGTCGAACGTGAAGCGGACCTTGCTGATCGGCGGCGTCCAGCTGATCGTGAACGGCATCGCGATCATCGCGGTCGGCCGCGCGGCGCTGAACGGTTCGTTGCAGCTGACCCAGGTCGCGACCACACTGCCGGCCATCCTCGCGATCGGTCAGTCCAGCAACGGGTACGGCGTGGCGCAGGTCCGCCGCGGCCTGTCCGCGTACCGGGCGATGCGCGACCTGCCCGCGACGATCGAGACGAGGCACCCGGAGCCGGTCGTCACGACCCAGCACCGGATCGAGACGATGCCGGCCCGCGAGGTCCGGTTCGAGAAGGTCAGCTTCCACTACCCGGGCTCCGACGTGGCCGTGCTGAAGGAGCTCGACCTGACGCTGCACGCCCGCGAGGCGCTCGCGCTGGTCGGCGTCAACGGCGCCGGCAAGTCGACGCTGGTGAAGCTGCTCGGCGGTGTGTACAGGCCGACCAGCGGCCGGATTCTGGTCGATGGTGTCGACCTCGCCGATCTTGATCTGGCTGCCTGGCAGCGCCGCGTCGCCGCGATCGTGCAGGACTTCCTGCGCTTCCCGCTGTCGGTCACCGACAATGTCGTGTTCGGCGCGGTGGAGCGGGCGGGTGACGAGTTGTCGCTCGCCCGGGTCGCGCGCGAGTCGGGCATCGACGCGGTCGTCCGCGGGTTGCCGAAGGGCTGGGACACCGTGCTGGACAAGACGTTCGACGGCGGTGTCGACCTGTCCGGTGGTGAGTGGCAGCGCGTCGCGCTCGCCCGCGCATTGTTCGCCGTACACGCCGGTGCCGGAGTGCTGGTGCTGGACGAGCCGGCGGCGGCGCTCGACGTCCGCGCCGAAGCCGAGCTGGTCGAGCGCTATCTGGAGCTCACCTCCGGCGTCGCGTCACTGATCATCTCGCACCGGTTCTCGGTCGTACGGAACGCGGACCGGATCTGCGTACTGTCCGACGGCCGGATCATCGAGGACGGGACGCACGAGGAGCTGCTGGCCGGAAACGGCGAGTACGCGACCATGTTCCGCCTGCAGGCCGAGCGCTACGTGACCGGTTCGGAGGCGCTCGATGCGTAACCTGCGAATCCTCAAACTTTGGGTGAGTACGTCGTTCCGGGCGGCGCCGGCGCTGATGGCGCTGTCGACGGTACTGGTCGCGGCGCGGGCGATCACGGCGCCGACGCAGACGTACGGTGTGAGCCGCTTGGTCGACGGGATCGCGTCGGACCGGTCGAGCACGATCGCGCTCGGGATCGCCATCATCGTCGGCGGTCTCGCGGTGTCCTTCGTCGCGGACAGTCTCGGCTGGCCGCTGCAGGAGACCGCGCAGGAGCGGATGGCCGGGCGGGTCCACGCCGACCTGCTGGACGTGACCACCGGGATTCCCGGCCTGTCGCAGCACGAGCGGCCGGATGTCGCCGATCGGCTGGAGCTGGTCCGTGAGCGCGCGTGGCGGATGGGTGTCGGTGCCGAGGTGATCCTGTGGGCGTTCGCCACGGTGACCAACACCGCGACCGTCCTCGCCTTGCTCGGGTCCGTGCACCCGTTGCTGCTCGTGCTCCCGTTGCTGGGTGTCGCGCGGATCTGGTCGGCGTACGTGAGCAGCACCCGGCAGCAGAAGGCCTGGGAGGACTCGATGCCGCAGGAACGGCTCGTCGACCGGCTGATCGAGGTGTCGAAGGACCCGCGGACCGGGCTGGAGCTGCGCGTCTTCGGCCTCGGCAAGGTGCTGATCGACAAGATCTTCGCGCTGCAGACCGAGCCCTTCAACCGGCGGGTCGCGGCCGCGCGCTGGGGCGGCAAGATCGACGGTTCGGTCCGGCTCGGGTTCGGTCTCGCGTACGCCGCGGGGGTCGTTTGGGTGGTCGCCCGCGCGCGGAACGGCCAGGCGACGGCGGGCGACGTCGTCCTGGTACTGCTCCTCGCCCGGCAGATCGACCAAATGACCGGCGGTATCGCCCAGAACGTGTACTGGGTCGGCGAGGTAGTACGCAGCTTCAGCCGGTACGACTGGCTGCGTGAGTACGCGAAGCAGAACGCGTGGCGTACGAGCCGGACGAAAGCGCCGGAGCGGCTGACCTCCGGCATCGAGCTGCGTGACGTCGGCTTCTCGTACCCGGGCTCGGAGTCGGCTGTGCTGAGTGGGATCGACCTGAAGATCCCAGCCGGCGCGGCGGTTGCGTTGGTGGGGGAGAACGGTGCGGGCAAGACCACGCTGGTGAAGCTGCTGGCCCGGATGTACGACCCGACGACCGGGCAGGTCCTGGTCGACGGGACCGATCTCGCCACCATCCAGCCGGACGCGTGGCGATCGCAGTTGTCGGCAGGGTTCCAGGACTTCGTGAAGTTCGAGCTGACCGCGCGCGAGGTGGTCGGGATCGGCGATGTCGCGCGGCTCGGCGACGAGGACGCGGTCCTCGCGGCCGTCGCACGTGGTGACGCGGAGTCGGTAGTGGCCGGATTGCCGAAGGGACTGGACTCCCAGCTGGGCAAGAAGTTCGCCGATGGCGTGGAGCTGTCCGGTGGGCAGTGGCAGCGGCTCGCGCTGGCCCGCGCCTTCATGCGCGAGCGACCGCTGCTGCTCTTGCTGGACGAGCCAACGGCCGCGCTCGATCCGGAAGCCGAACATCGCTTGTACGAGCAGTACGCCGACGCCGCCAAGACCGCCGCCACCGAGACCGGCGGGATCACCGTCCTGGTGTCGCACCGGTTCTCCACCGTGCGGATGGCCGATCTGATCGTCGTCATGCACCACGGCCGGATGGAGGAGTTCGGTACGCACGCGGAGCTGCTGGCCGCGAACGGCCGGTACGCGGAGCTGTTCGAGCTCCAAGCTCGCGCCTACCGCTGAGAATGCGCTGAGAGCATGAGCTGAAGGAGTTCACTCCAGTTCGCCAATAGTTAACTTTCGGTCTTCACCCATCGGTACATCTCTTTCTAATGTATTAACCATGGACACACCGCCCGCTGTCCGTGCTCGTGGCATCAGCAAGTTCTTCGGCGAGGTCGTCGCGCTCGACGGCGTGGACCTCGACGTCGCACCGGGGCAGTTGCATGGCCTGGTCGGACCGAACGGTGCTGGCAAGACCACGTTGCTCGGTCTCCTGCTCGGACTTGCTGTTCCTGACAAAGGCACCCTGGAGATTCTCGGTACGCCGGTGGGCCGCGTGCTCGCTGTTCCGGACGGAGTGGCCGGCTTCGTCGACGGTCCAGGCCTGTACCCGTCGATGACCGCCCGGCAGAACCTCGCCGCCCTGGCCGCGTTGCGCGGCGACCGGAAGGGCGAGGGCTCGCGGACGTTGAAGATCGACGACGCGATCGACCAGGTCGGTCTGAGCGATGTCGCCGACGACCGGGTCCGCGGCTTCTCCCTCGGGATGCGGCAACGCCTCGGCCTGGCCGCCGCGCTGCTCACCAAGCCACGGTTGCTGATCCTGGACGAGCCGTCGAACGGCCTCGACCCGGCCGGCAAGAAGCACGTGTACGGCGTACTGACCCGGCTGGCCGCCGACGGTACAGCGGTGATGTTGTCGAGTCACCGGATGGACGACGTCGAGGCGCTCTGTTCGGAGGTGACGATCCTCGCCACCGGGCGGGTCGCGTTCTCTGGACCGATCAGCAAACTGGCGTCCGAGGACAGTGAGCTCGACTATCGCGTGATCACCTCGAACCCGGCGGCGGCGCGCCGGCTGGCCCGTCGTACGCCCGGGATCCGGCTGCGCGACGACGCCAGCGTCCAGGACGGCGTCGAATTGCTGGTCATCTCCGCGACCATTCCGGCGCTCGACGAACTCGTCAAGGCGCTGGTCCGCGACGACATCGCCGTCCGCGAGCTGGCGCCGGTGGTCTCGCCGCTGGAAGCCGCGTTCCTGGCCCTTACCGAACCGGCCCTCACCGAACAGCAGGAGACGAACTGATGACGGCCACTGCCGCCGAGCCCGCGACCGCCGAGGTGTCGGCAGCGCCGCGGGTACCGGTGATCCGCGGGTACCGCTTCGAACTCGTCAAGCTGCTGACCCAGTGGCGGGTGCGGGTCCTGATCATCGCCTGCTGGCTCGCGCCCGCGGTGTTCGTGACGGTGATCAGCAAGCAGGCTTCGCTTCCGGTCGACACGTTGTTCGGTCGCTCGATGCACGCGACCGGTTGGGCGGGTCCGCTGGTGCTGCTCGGTTTCGCCGGTTCCTGGGCGCTGCCGCTGCTCACCTCGTTGATCGCGGGTGATGTGTTCGCGTCCGAGGATCGCCTCGGTACCTGGCGGCACTTGCTCGTCGCGGTGCGGTCGCCGCGCCGCATCTTCATCTCAAAGGCGCTCTCCAGCGGTACTGTCATTGTCCTGCTGGTCGTCGGGCTCGTCGTGTCCAGCACGATCAGCGGCGTACTGGTGGTCGGCAACCGCCAGTTGATCGGCCTGGACGGCCATCTGTTGTCACCCGGTGACGCGGCCGGCGCCGTACTGCTCGCCTGGCTTTGCGCGCTCGCACCGACGCTCGCGCTGGCCGCGATCGGTCTGCTCGGCTCGGTCGCCCTCGGCCGTTCGCCGATGGGCCTGCTGCTTCCGGCCGTGGTCGCGCTGGCGATGCAGATCGTGCAGCAGCTGCCGGTGCCGGTGGCGTTTCGCCTGGCGCTTCCCGGGTATGCCTTCATCAGCTGGAACGGCCTGTTCACCAGTCCGGCGCAGCTTGGTCCACTACTGATCGGTGTTGTGGTCAGTCTGGTCTGGGCAGTGGTCGCGACCGGTCTTGCCTACTTCCTGTTCGTCCGGCGCGACTTCACCAACCCGACCAACGACGGCTCCGGCCGGCTCGCGGTCACGGCCGGCCTGCTGCCCCTCGTCGTCTTGCTCGGTGTCAGCACCGCGGCCGTCGCTCCGGTGGCCGGCTTCGGGTCCGGGATCGACCAGGACAAGGTGCAGCGGGCGGTAGCGGTCGAGTTCGCGCACCTGTACCGCCTGCAGACCAAAGAGCTCAATCGGGCCGATGTCACCGAGGAGCAGCTGCAGAGCGCCGCCGAGTGCACCAAGGGTGGCGACCAGGTCGCCGCCCGCGGGCCCGGCAACGACTGGCGATGCGTCGTCAGTTGGCACATCCCGGGAGTTGAGGCCGCCGGTTCGGCGATCTATCAGCTCGACATCAACCCACTCGGTCGGTATGTCGCCGACGGGGACGGACCGAAAGAAGTTAACGGCTTCTTCCTGGTCCGCACCCCGTCCGGGGATCAACCGAACCCACTGTGGCAGTTCGACGGCAACATCGAACTGCTACCCGCCAAGTGAAGGGATAGTTCCCATGCAGGTAACACGCCGCCGCAGGCGTGACGGAAAGGGCTCGTCGAGTCCCCTCCGGCGCAGAGTACCACTGGTGACCGCGGGTACCACCGCGGTCGCGGTGGCCCTGGCCGGGACGGCAGTCGCCTCGACGACCGGCTTCGGTCACGACCAGGTCGGGCAGGTCACCGACAAGGGTCAGGTGATCTCGTCCGACCAGTACATCAAGCCGATCGGCGACCGTCTTGTCCTCCAGAAGGGCAAGATCATGTCGTCGACGGTCAGCCCCGACGGCAGCCACCTGGCCGCCGGCGTGACCGACGGCGGGATGGCCCTGGCGATCGTCGACCTGAAGAACTGGAAGGTCCAGCAGTACGTCGGCAACAACGCCGCCGCGGACCTCAGGATCCCCGGTAACGACATCGGCCAGGAAGGCCCGACGTACTCGCCGGACGGCAAGCAGGTCTGGCTGGGGCAGACCGACGGCTACCGGAAGTTCGACGTGAACCCGGACGGATCGCTGGCGAACCCGACGTTCGTGTCCATCGCCGCCGACGGCGCCAAGCACGCGCTGGCCAGTGAAGCGGTGTTCTCGGCCGACAGCTCGACGGTGTACGCCGCCGTGAACGGCCAGAACCGGGTGGTCGCGATCGACACCGCCACCGGCACCATCAAGCAGAGCTGGGCGACCGGCAACGCGCCGCGCGACATGGTGATGGTCGGCAGCAAGTTGTACGTGAGCAACGAAGGTGGCCGTCCGGCCAAGCCGGGTGACACGACGATCAACTCGTACGGCACCGACGTGGTTTCGAACGAGAACGCGATCACCACCACGGGTACGGTCAGTGTGATCGACACGGCGAACCCGTCGGCCGCGCCGGCCAGCATCGACGTCGGCCTGCACCCGACCGCCATCTACGCCAAGAACGGCGTCGTCTTCGTCACCAACACCGCCACCAACTCGGTCTCGGTGATCGACACCAAGCGCGGCAAGGTAGTCCAGACCATTGCCACGCAGCCCTGGCCGGAGGCCTCGGTCGGCTACGAGCCGAACGGCGTCACGCTCACCGACGACGGCCACCTGCTGGTCACCCTCGGCCGGGCGAACGCGGTCGCGGTGTACAAGTTCAAGAACGCGCTGGAGCCGGTCAGCTACGTGGGTCTGCTGCCGACCGACTACTTCCCGGCCGAGCTCGCTCAGGTCGGCAAGGACATCGTCGTGTCCAACACCCGCGGGATCGACGCCCGCCGGGACACCACGGCCGCCGGGCACGCGACGCACGACACCACGTCCAGCCTGACCAAGTTCCAGCTGCCGGACGACCACGCGATCAAGAAGTACACCAAGACGGTCTTCGACCAGAACGGCTGGACGAAGGGCTCGGCGCAGCTCGCCACGGACAAGGGCCATCGCAACCCGGTGCCGGTACCGGCGAAGCTTGGTGCGCCGTCGACGATCAAGCACGTGTTCCTGATCGTCAAGGAGAACCGGACGTACGACCAGGTGTACGGCGACATCCCGGAGGGCAACGGCGACCCGGCGCTGGCGCAGTACGGCGAGAACGTGACGCCGAACCAGCACGCGCTGGCCAAGCAGTTCGGGCTGTACGACAACACCTACGACGTCGGCACGAACTCCGCCGAGGGTCACAACTGGCTGATGCAGGCGGACAACCCGGAGTACACCGAGTCGTCGGCCGGTGAGTACCTGCGCAGCTACGACACCGAGAACGATGCCCTCGGCCACCAGAAGAGCGGCTTCATCTGGACCGGTGCCCAGGCGGCCGGCAAGAGCGTCAAGGACTTCGGCGAGTTCCAATCGATCGAGCAGAAGCCGGCCGGCGCGAGCTGGCAGAACCTGTACTGCGACACCTTGACGATGCGGTCCACCGGTTCCAGCACCCAGTACCCGATCCAGACCGGCTCGGCGATCCCGTCGCTGAACAAGGTGTCGGTGCAGGGCTTCCCGCAGTTCGACACCAACGTGCCGGACATCTACAAGGCGGAGATCTGGAAGCAGGACTTCCTGAAGAACGGCCCGGCCAACCTGAACATGTTCTGGCTGTCCAACGACCACACCGGTGGTGCTGCCAACGGTCCGGCGCAGGTGGCCGACAACGACCTGGCCACCGGGCGGATCGTCGACCAGATCACGCACAGCAAGTACTGGAAGGACTCGGCGATCTTCATCGTCGAGGACGACTCGCAGGCGGGGCTCGATCACGTCGACGGGCACCGGGCGCCGATCCAGATCATCAGCCCGTACGCCCAGCACGGTGTGGTGGACAGTCACTACTACACCCAGATCACGATGATCCGGACGATCGAGCAGATCCTCGGGATCAAGCCGATGAACCAGAAGGACACCGCTGCCACCCCGATGTTCGGCGCGTTCACCAGCAAGCCGAACTTCACGCCGTTCACCGCGGTCCCGAACCGGACCTCGCTGACCGGCGGCGTGAAGCCGCAGCCGACCTGTGGCTCGGACACGCCGGCGGCGCAGAACCCGAACGTCGCCGCGGCACCCACCGCGACCGTACCGGCCGGGATGGAGTCGATGGCGGCGCAGTGGTCGGCGTGGAAGGACCAGCAGCACACCACCGGCCCGAACGCGAAGGCCGACTTCGCGAACCCGGCCCAGATGAACCACTACAACTGGTACGAGGCGCACAACTGGTCCACGCCGTACCCCGGTGAGGCCCAGATCTTCGCCCCGCAGAACGTCCCCGGCGCGGTCATCCCCGCCGCCGAGAACGACGGCTGACCATCGAACGGTAACCACGAGTTAAGAACCGGCATGTAGAAACAGCGCATGCCACAGCGACCGCGGGCGTCGGCCCGGATCGAGCAACCCGCCGATCCGGCCGACGTCCGCGCCGTCGGTGTACGTGGTCGACGACCGCTATCTGTACGTGACCGATGACCACGCGCGGGTCACGCACGCGGAGGGCTGGCTCGGCTGGCTGCCCGCCGAGCAGAACGAGGACCGCCGCAACACCGAAGCCCAGCGCGATGCGGGCAAGCCGGATCGGGAACGCAACGACGACGGCGGGCAAGTACATGCGGCCATTGACGTACGCCACGCGAATGGCACGAGCCGGCGGCCGTCCGGCCGGTCCGTGGTCGCCCGGCACGATGGGCAGCGGTCGCCGCGGAGTATCTTCAAGGAGACCAAGCCTTCTGCCCGGGGAGCCGAATGAGCGAGATCGGCGTCATCGACACCATCGCACGGGCGCTGGTCGCGGACCTGCCCGGCGGCTGGCGGGAGGTGACCGCGGTGTACCGGGCCACCACCTCGTACGCGGAACTGGACGCGGAGGTGACCGGACCGGCCGGGCAGACCCAGCTCGATCCGTTGCCGGAAGGGCTCGAGGACCATTTCGAGGAGCTGCGCCGGCAGATGTACCAGCCGGGCAAGGGCGCCTGGCTGACCGCTCGGGTCACGGTGTCCGCGACCGGGCACTTCGCGACGGACTTCGACTACGACCGCCCGCCGGCCTGGTCGCTGCCGGTCGATCCGGCGATCTACCAGGCCGACTTGGCCGAGTTCCCCCGGGACCCGGAGCACACGCCGGAGTGGCTGAAATAAATCGGTGGCGGTCGCCCTGAGCCGCTGGTAACGTCCTCGATCTGTCTTTTTCGGGATCGAATCGAACCGGATGGATCTGCTCCGGGGCGTGACCCAGCCACTCACGATTCGAGGCTTGCTTTCCGATGGCCGAACCTGAACTCGCGTCCGAACGCGCCTTTCTCGACACCGCCCGCGCCGCCCTCAGCCGGATGTACGCCGAGGTCGTCGACCGTGACGTCCAGGTCATCGGCGGCGAGGACAACGACGAGCGTTTCACCAACGAAGCCAACCAGCGGGCCAAGGAGATGCGTACGCACGCGCTGCTCGACCTGCCCGACGTACCGCTCTTCTTCGGCCGGCTCGACTACGAACCGGGCACGATCGAGGACCTCGACCAGATCTACATCGGCCGTCGGCACGTGCACGACGGCAGCGGCGTACCGCTGGTGATCGACTGGCGCGCGCCGGTGTCGGTGCCGTTCTACCGCGCCACCAAGAGCGACCGGCAGCGGGTGCTGATGCGCCGCCGCTACGGGTTCTCCGACGCGGCCGACCTGACCGGCTTCGAGGACGAACCACTCACCGGCACCGCCGAAGCCGATCAGCCCGATCAGGCCGACGCGTTCCTGCGCGCCGAGATCGAGCGGCCGCGGACGGGCCCGATGCGCGACATCGTGGCCACCATCCAGCCGGAGCAGGACGACCTGGTCCGCGCGCCGCTGCATCCGAGCGTCTGCGTGCAAGGTGCGCCCGGCACCGGAAAGACGGCCGTCGGCCTGCACCGCGTCGCGTACCTGCTCTACACCGAGCGCGAACGCCTCGGCCGCGGCGGCGTCGTCATCGTCGGACCGAACAAGTCGTTCCTTTCGTACATCCGCAAGGTGCTGCCGGCGCTCGGTGAGGTCGATGTCCGGCAGATCACGATCGACGAACTGCTCACCCGACCCACTGCTGCCACCGACGATTCGGAGGCCGAGCGGTTGAAGGGCGACGCGCGGATGGCCTGCGTACTGCGGCGGGCCTTGTGGTCGTACGTGGGTACGCCGACCGAGGGAGTCCTTTACAGCAAGGGATCGCGGCGTTATCGCGTCCACGACTACGAGGTCGTCGACATCGTCACCGACCTGCGCGAGTCGACCCGGTACGCGCCCGGCCGGAATGCCCTTGCACAGCGGATCGCGCACGTCGTGCTGGTCCGGATGGAGGAGCGCGCCGAGTCGCCCGATGATCGCGTCCAGAACGCGGTCGCTCGCTCGAAGCCGGTGAAGGAAGTGCTCGATTCGGTCTGGCCGCGCGTCGTCCCGGAGCAAGTACTGCACCGGCTCTTCTCGGACGCCGGCTTCCTGGCCGCCGCCGCGCCGGAGCTGACGGATGCGGAGCGTACGGCCCTGCTCTGGACGAAACCGCCGCGTTCGTGGAAATCGACCAAATGGTCCTTCGCCGACACGGTTCTGCTCGATGAGCTGGAGGATTTGATCGAACGGCACAGCGGATCGCTCGGGCATCTCGTCCTGGACGAAGCGCAGGACCTGTCGGCGATGCAGTTGCGGGCACTCGGCCGCCGCTGCCGTACCGGCTCGGCCACCGTCCTTGGCGATCTCGCGCAAGCCACGACGCCCTGGGCCGCGGGATCGTGGGACCTGGTGCTCGGGCATCTGGACAAGAGCGACGGCGTGGTTGCCGAGCTGGACCGTGGATTCCGGGTGCCGGCGCAGATCATCAACTTCGCCGCCCGGCTGCTGCCCGAGATCGCGCCGACGCTCAGCAAGCCGACCGGCGTACGAACCGTTGCCGACGCACTGGGAATTGTCGAGGCGGACGAGGCGACGCTCGCGGCGCAGGTGGTGGCTGAGTGCCAGGCCGCGCTCGCCGGTGAGGGTTCGGTCGCGCTGATCGCGGCGGACGATCACGTCGGGCAGCTCCGGGACGCGATCGCGGCCGCCGGTCTGGAGACCGCGCTGCTCGGCGAGACCGAGGACGAGGTCGACACCGTGCGGCTGGTCTGCGTACCCGCCACGCTGGCGAAGGGCCTGGAGTTCGACGCGGTGATCGTTGCCGAGCCCTCCCGAATCGTCGCGGCCGAGCCACGCGGCCTGCACCGGCTGTATGTCGTACTTACTCGCGCCGTCAGCAGTCTCCAGGTCGTGCACGCCGAGCCCCTTCCCGGACCCCTTGCGGCCGCTACCCTCTAGTTCGAAGGAGGTGCGCCGGTGAGCGTATGGGTAGCGATCGGACTGGTACTGGCTGTGCTGGCCGCGGCCGGGATCGTCTGGGGAATCGTTGCGCTGGTGCGCCGTCAGCAGTTCATCAGCTCGGTGCGCAAGCGTGGCTGGACCTTCGTCAACACGCCGGGCTGGGATTCGGTCGCGCGACTCGGCAACCCGCCGTTCGGGCTCGGTTTCAACCGCAAGCCTGACGATCAGGTCATCGGCACGACGACGAGCGGCCGGGCGTTCCAGGTGATCGAGTACAAGTCGGACCACTGGTCCGGTTGGGTCGGCATGGTGCAGTTGTCGCGGCGGCTGCCCGAGTTGTGGATCATGGGCGGTGGCGCGCCGACTCGGTACGGCGTGAACGCACATGTCGTCCCCGCTTCGGCACAGCTCGGCGCCGGGTGGCAGATCGGCGCGCGGGACACCGCGTACGCGCAGGCTGTGCTGACGCCGGAGGTGTGTTCGCAGCTGACGGGGCTGGTTTCGGGTGAGTTGAACCTGAGCGTCGATAGCGATCAGCTCGTCGTGCTCGATCCGCCGCGCAAGGACGTCGACCTGCTCGCGGCCTGGCTCGATCAGCTCGCGGCGGTCGCGGCGAGGATCGATGCGGCGCCGTTGGACCAATGGATTCAGCCTGAGCCGCCGGACCGGTTGACGTTCTACCAGCACCCGGACTGGCACTGGGTCGGGGTCGACGACAGTCTGCTCGAGGTCACGCCGGTGAACCGGGGCGGGCACAGTCACAGCACGTCGGACGTGATTCGTGGCCGCGACGGGGACGGTCCGCCGTTCGTTGCCTTCACCCACCATTGGCAGACCACCCGCACCGAAACGTCCACGGACAGCGAAGGCCGTACGCAGACGCGCACCGTGACGGAGAACCACAGCGAGCCGATCCTCGGGTTCCAGTTGCCGGTCCGGATGCCGGAGCTGCAGGTCGGGCGGAAGGGGTTCGGCCGCGGGATCAGCTTCGAGAGCGAGGCGTTCAACAAGCGGTTCGCCGTGCAGGCGCAGCACACCAAGTTCGCGTACGACGTGATCCATCCGCGGCAAATGGAATACCTGATGGCGGCCGGCGGGTACACCTTCCGGATCGAAGCGGACTGGGTCTGGTTCACCCCGAGTGAGCACAGTCAGCCGGCGATCGCGGCCAGTTCGGCGTTCCTGTACGGGTTCCTGGGCCGGATCCCGCGGTTCGTCTGGCGGAACCTCGGGCTGCCGGACGCCCCGTACGCGGCGCCCGCTGTTGCCGGGGTCACAGCTCTGACTGACTGATCAGTCAGTCATCCTTGTTAGGCTTACCTCTGGGGGATCGAGCTGGCATCCCTGAAGACCGAGCGAGGTGCCGCCTATGTTTCTGAGCAATGTCACCACATCCCGACGTCGCCGCCGCGAGGACAGCCGGCTGGCCGATCATGTCGACCGGCTCGGCGAGGAGCACCCGCCGATCCCGCTCGACAGCGTCGACTACACGATGAAGCGGCCGGGGCTGCTGGCGGAGAAGTTCGGCCACGTCCTGGACTACATGGCCCGGGTCGAGCTCGAGGTCGAGCGGAACGTGCTGGAGCTGAACATCCTGCTGCCGGACCCGCCCGAGGTGGACAAGCACTTCTACGCCGACGTGTGGATGCCGCAGGAGATCCAGCACGGGCTGATCCTGGACGAGCTGCAGCAGCAGGCCGGCCGCGCCCCGACCGATGCGAACCTGTCCGAGGTGGACTTCAGCCTCAAGCTACTCGGTGCGCTCGGCCGGATGCCCGGGGTGCAGGACATCAGCCGGATGCTCTACTACCTGACCGGTCTGGCGACGGAGCGGTCGGCCGTGCTCGCGTACAACAAACTGCACGCCGGGCTGCTCGAGCTGGGGGAGAAGGCGATCGCCAGGACCGTGATCGCGCCGATCCGCCGCCAGGAGCCGGGCCATTTCGCGTATTACCAGCTGGCCGCGCAGGGGTTGTGGGGACAGATGTCCGGCTGGCAGAAGTGGCTGACGCGCGCGCTGCGGAAGCGTACGTTCGAAGTGGTCGGGGCGTACAACAAGCGGCAGGTGACCGATTTCGGTGACGTGATGAAGGCGCTGCGGATGAGCGACGGCGGTGAGGCCGAGCTGCGCGAGTACGCCCGCCAGGTGGGCCGCGCCGAGTATGAGCTGATGTTTGCGCACCGGCGTGGACTACGGGTACCGGACTATGTGTTCAAGTCCTTGCGGCGGGCTGTCGAGCTCGCCGCCGAGCGGAAAGGTGAAACCTGGCCCGCCGCCCAACCAGCCGGCTCATGACTGCTCCCGCGCACGCGCGTCACACCAAGCGGCAGCTGATCGTCGAAACCGCCGAGCGGCTGTTCGCCGAGCACGGCTACGACGCGACGTCGACGGCCCGGATCGCGCACGAGGCCGGCGTACCGTCCGGGCTGGTGTTCTATCACTTCGCGACGAAGCTGGAGCTGCTGCTCGCGATCGTGCAGGAGCGCCCGGCACCGAGCGAGGTGCTGCGCACGGCGGCGCGCGGCCGGACGGTGCGGCGGCGGCTTCGTCGGATTGTCGACACTATGGCCCAGCAACTCGAAGACGACCGGGCGACGCGGATCATCGTCTTCCGGGAGGCGCAGGGGCGGCCGGAGATCGCATCTCGGGCGGCTGAGTTGTTCGAGGAGGCGGCGGTCACGGTCGCGGAGGTGCTGGCCGGGGCGGACGATATTGTCGACGATCCGGCCCGGGTACGAACCGCGGCCGAGCTGGTGGTCAGCCGAGTCTTTCTCGACACTGTCGCTTTAGGTCAGGACGACACCCCGGCCAAGCGACACGCGGCCGTCATCGACCTGCTGGCCGAGTCCCTCACCAGACCGGCGGCACCGCACGGAGTACGCCCACAGAACTGAACCCGCCAACCCGCCCCACATCACCCACAACCCGCCCCGCATCACTCACCACCCGCCCTGCATCGCCCGCCACCCGCCCCAAACCGGTTTGGGGGCACTTGTGCGCCTGGACTGGGGAGCTCTACCGCCGGATTCGGGTGGGTGATCTGCCCCAAACCGGTTTGGGTGGCTGGTGTTAGTGCGGTGTGATGCCTCGCAGGATGACGGTCAGGCCGTAATTGAACTCGTCTTCGGCGTCTTCGGCTTGGGTGGCGCCGAGGACGCCCGCGGTGAGTAGTTCAGCGACCTCTGGGTACGTGGTGGGGTCGATGAGCCGCGCGAGGCTGCGGGCGTACTCTGCTTCGGCTTTTGGAGTACCTGCGCCGGTGCTGGCGAAGTCGATCGCCAGACGGGCCGACTCGCGGACATAACTGCTGAGAAGGCCGACGATGGCGAGCTTTTCGGGCCAGTCCAGCGTGGTTGCGCGGAGTTGGGCCAGCGCCAGGTTCATCCACGCGACGCTGTACGGGCCGAGCGGCGGTGCGCCGACGGTCACGGCAGCCAGCCACGGGTGCTCGTCGTACGACTTGCGCATCGCTGTGGCCCAATGCCGGAGGCCGGCGCGAAAGTCGGCGGTGGCCTCGATCGCGGGTGGTTCGCCGACGGCAACGTCCTGCATGAGTACGAGCAGCTCGTCCTTCGACCCGACGTGCCGGTAGAGAGCCATCGTGGTGACGTCGAGATGGCTCGCCAGCTTGGCCATCACGACCGCGTCGAGCCCGCCACGATCGGCGAGCTCGACGGCGGCCCGGACAACCCGCTCGGTATCAAGCTCCGGCCGCCGGCCCAGCCGTGACGGACCAGCGGTCCGCCACAACCGGGCCAGCTCGGCCGGATGGTCTGTGCTTTCGGGTGGTGCTGGGGGCATGGTCAGATCATCGCCGATTGCTTCCGTGCGTGAACCAGCGGATCAGTCGCTCGGCCGGCCCGCGGTACCCGTACCGCTGCAGGACCGACGCCAGGACCAGGCTGACCAGCCAGACCCCGAGCGCGCAGGCGAGCGCGGTGTACGCCGGACTGTCCGTTCGCTCACCGAGCCGGAGCGCGTAGTGCGTCAGCAGCAGCTGCCAACACACAGACTGCAAGAGGTAGAACGTCAGCGTCCGCTGCCCGAGCGCTACCAGTGCGCCGGCGACGCGGCTCTCGCCCTGGCGACGAGCGAGCCGCAAACCGATCAGACCGAAGACCGAGATGTACCCGACCGATCCGAACAGCCCGGCGCCTTCGTACAGCTGCTTCGCCGCACCGGCCAGCGACTGCTCCGGTCCGGCGACCCCGGCGGCGGTGAGAGCGATCGGCAACGTACCGGCAATCGCGATCGCGAATCCACCGATCGCACCGCCCCACAGCAGCTTGCGGTGCTTCTCCGGCTCCTCGAGGATCCGCTCCCGCGCCGCCCACATACCGATCATCGCGAACAGGATTGTTGACAATAGGACGAGCGTGCTGATCGGCCAGTCCGTCAGGCGCTCGCTGACGGACTCCGCATAGGTCGGCAGCGTTCCCGTGGGGTCCGGCCCGACCGGTACGTCGGTGGTCGAGTTGCCGGACATCGACGGATAGACGCGTGCCGCCAGTACGCCGAGGTAGACGATGCCGAACGCGAGGTACGCAAGGCCGATGCGGTACACCCACTTGCCGCGGCGCAGTACGAGCACGGTCAGTACCAGGCCGACGAGGCCGAACGCGCCGAGTACATCGCCGACGAACAGCAAGATGCCGTGTAGTGCGCCCAGTACGAGCAGGCCGAGGTGGCGCCGGAGCAGTGCCGCGCGGGTCTTCGCCGGCGGTACCTGGCGCTCGTCCTGGTGGCGCATGAACTGCACGAGGCCGTACCCGAAGAGCATCGCGAACAGCGGCAGCGCGGAGGCGTGCACGAACATGAACATCACGAAGTAGAAGGCCCGCTCGGGGCCGTGCGGGTCGGGGTCGACACCCGGGACGGTGCCGTTCAGGATGCCGGTCGCGTGCGCGAGGGCGACCAGTAGCAGGGCGAAGCCACGGGCCAGGTCGGGCGCCAGGATTCGCTCCCGCACCGGCACCGCGCCGGCCACCGACCGGGCGTGCGTTGTGGTTGTCATGCTCGGCTCCAATAGTGTGCGAGATAAACTATGCAACGCATACTATTGGACCCAGGGTCCTCCGGGACCCGGGGAGAACCCCGGCCGGACCCGGATCCGTACCGGCGCCGGACCGGGATCCGCACCGACCGAGCCGCGCGCCCGGTGCCGCGTGAACGGCTGCGGCCCGGTGCTGGGCGAATGGCGGGGCGGGTTCGCGGGTACCCGCCGGGGCCTGGAGGTGGCACATCATGACCGAGGAAGTACCGATCGGCCTGATCCGGCTGGACGACACCGACCTGATGCTGGCGAAACCCGAGGACGACGTCCGTGGCAGTACCGTGGTCGGATCCGACGGCGAGGACATCGGCAAGGTCAGCACGCTGTTCATCGACGCGGACGAACGCCGGGTCCGCCTGCTCGACGTGGCGTCCGGCGGCCTGCTCGGAATCGGCGCCGAACACCGCCTGATCCCCGTGGACGCCGTCGTCGAGGTGACCGAGGAAAAGGTGACCATCGGCAAGACCCGATCCGAGATCGCATCCGCCCCCGGCTACGACCCCGAGCTGGAAGAGTTCAAGCCACCGGACGACCTGAACACCCTCTACGGCTACTACGGAATGACCCCGTACTGGGCCCCCGGCTACCGCTACCCCGGCTACCCCTTCCGCTGACCCAACCAACCACCCCGCCAACCCCCCGCCAACCACCCCGCCAACCACCCCGCCCCACCACCCCGGCCCACCATCTCGCCCACAACCTCGGCTTTGAGAACCCACCACGTACTTTCGGTCCCGATTTTTACGCGGTGGCTTCTCAAAGCGCGTCGTGGCGGCGGGGTGGGGGGGATGAGGTGGGTGCATGGTGGGGGTGGGAGGTGTGATGCGGCTGGATGGGCGGGTTGTGTTGGTGACCGGCGGGTCGGCGGGGATTGGGGCCGCGGTGGTGGAGCGGCTTGCCGCGGCGGGGGCCCGGGTGGTGGTGCATGGGCGGAATGAAGGGCGCGCAGCTGCTGTCGCCGATCGGGTGGGTGGCGCGGTGGTGCTGGGGGACCTGGCGGTGCCCGGTGCGGCGGCGGAAGTTGCCAGGGAAGCGGTCGCGGTTCACGGGCAGGTTGATGTACTCGTAGCCAACGCAGGCGCCGGCTGGTCAGGGCCGTTCACTGAGTTGAGCGGTCCGGAGTTGGAGCACCTCGTCGGGCTCAACCTGCTAGCGCCGCTGCACCTGATCCGCCGTCTGTTGCCCCCGATGATCGAGCGTCGCAGCGGGCATCTCGCGCTGGTTGGGTCGATCGCCGGGCGTACAGGGGTGGCGGGCGAGGCTGTGTACGCCGCCACGAAAGGCGCGCTCGACATCTTCGCGGAGAGCCTTCGGCTGGAACTTCGTGATACAGGTGTGGGGGTGAGCCTGACCGTACCGGGTGTGGTGGACACCGGGTTCTTCGCGGCGCGCGGTCGCGCATATGACCGGGCACGTCCGCGCCCGGTACCGGCGGATCGGGTCGCGCGGGCGCTGGTCGATGGCATCACCAACGATCGCGCCGAGAGCTGGGTACCGCGCTGGCTGCGCGTGGCGCCGGCTGTCCGCGGGGTTGCTCCGGGCGTGTACCGGCGGTTGTCGGCGCGCTTTGGTGAGCAGGTGCAGAGCCGATGAGTGGGAGCGCCGTACCGTCGGCTGATGCGTTCTTCTTGCACATCGAGCGGACGGGGGCGGCGCAGCACGTCGGTGGGATCGTCATGCTCGAACCTGCCGACCGGCGGCCGACGATTGAAGAGGTCCGGGCGCTGGTGGGTGCGGGATTCGCGCGGTTGCCGAGGATGCGCCAGCGTCTCGGTCCGGAGAGTCGTTGGCGCCGCCCACGCTGGGTGGAGGCGGAGAACGTCGACCTCGACTGGCACGTGATCGAGCATCACTCGACGGATGGTGAGGCAGGCCTGCTCCGGTTCGTCGGCGAACTCGCCGAGCAGCCGATGCCGAGAGACCGCCCACTCTGGCGCATCGCCCTGGTCCGCGACGTAGGTGGGACCGAGCGGACTGATGCGCTGGTGGTGCTGGTGCATCATGCGATTGCGGACGGGATCGGGACCGTCCTGCAGACGTTCAGTTTGTTCGAGCCCCGGGTTGAACTGGCGTTGCCTGCCGGCGGCGGGGTCGGGCGGCTGGGACGTGCGGCGGCGGTTGCGGTCGGGCTGGCGCAGTTGGCGACCGATGGGACCGCAGCGAAGTTGCCCGGCGGTTCCGCCCAGCGTCAGTTCAGCGTCGCCGACCTCCCCCTGGACACGGTACGGCGGCTCGCAGCAGCCCGCGGCGTACGCGTCACCGACCTCCTCATCGCTGCCCTTGCCGACGGATTGCATGCCGTCGGCAAGGATCTCCCGGGCACCATGCGGTTCTCCATCACCACCATGGTGCGTACGCCCGACAGCGCCGCGGAAGGCAATGCCACCGGCGCGATCATCGTCGAGGTTCCGGTGGACGGCCGTCCGTTCGACGACCTCTTGACCGAAGTCTCCGCGCGCACCGAACGCCTACGCCGCCCCACGCGCGCACTGGCTTCACGATTCGTGATGGCAACCGGCCTGCGCGTCGTGCCGGAGCCGTTCGCGCAATGGTTCGCCCGCACCGTGTACGGTCCGCGATTCCTGCACGCAGTCGTATCCAACCTGCCAGGCGTCACCGACAAATTGACCTTCGCCGGCGTGGAACACCGGCTGGCGTACCCGATCCTGCCGCTCGTACCAGGCACGCCACTTGCAGTCGGTGCACTGAGCTGGGCGGGCGTTCTCGGCATCGGGCTGGCGAGCGATCCGCGGCTCGTCGATGGCGCGGCGTTGGCGGCGCGCGTAGGTCGTACGCTCAGGCAACTGGATGACGCGTCAGGGACCGGGCCATTCGAGGGCGAGGAAGAGGCGAGCGCGTGACTCCGGGTCGTCCAGCCGTTCGCCGTACAGGGCCTTGAGGCGGGCCATCCGGTAGCGGACGGTCTGCGGGTGGATGCTCAACTCGTTGGCGATCGCCTGCCGGTCGCCGAAGTGCCGCAGCCAGCTGGCGAGCGTCTCGGCGAGCCGTTCGCGCGCTGCGGCGGTTTCGCCTTCGAGCGGCGCGAGCATTTCGTCGCGGAGTGCGGCGACCAGCGCCTCGTCTCGCCAGACGATCAGGGCGTCCAGATGCTCGTCGGCGAAGACCGGGTCGTCGGACAGTACGCCCGTACGCCGCAACCGCACCGCGATGCGGGCGATCTCCAGGCTGCGGGGCAGTTGCGCGACGGCCACTGAATTTCCGACGACAGCGGCCATGCCGGCGAGTTCACGGGCGAGCTGCAGACGGCGTCCGGGACCGGCCGGTTCGGGGACGATCGCGCCGACCACGAGTCCGTTGCGCCGGATCGGCAGCGCGCCGGGCTCCAGCCGGGGGATCAGCGCGCCCGCGGGGAGTTGGTCGCCGTCGCTGTAGATGACCACCGCGGCGGTGTCCGGGATGCGCCACGCCGCCTGCTGCGCTGCCGACCGGATCGCCTCGGTGCTGGCGCGGCCGGAGAGCAGCAGGTTGGCCAGCTCCTCGCGGCGGCGTTCGCGGGCCATCGCGTCGTCGATCTGCTCCTGGAGGTAGCCGTTCGCGGCGGAGAACGACAGCTGGTTGACGAACACGAACACCGAATCGGCCAGCGCCGCCAGGTGCACCGGCGCGAAATCCAGCCGCAGTGCGGTCGCGGCGACGTGCCGCCAGGCGACCCGCGCGCCGAGCTGGAAGGCGGTCAGCAGCCGGGTCAGGTCGTTGCCTTCCTGCAGCTGCCGGCGGCCGATTTCCTCGAACACGCGGCGTACGGTCTCGTCGCCGCGCTCGAACGTCGTTTCCTCCGGACTGTTCAAGTTGGCGATCGACATGTCCAGTAGCCGGTGCACGAACAACTCGGCCGGCCCGAGCACCGAGTCCCGGTCGGTGTCGAGAAAGGCCGCGTAATCCGGCCAATGCTCCACCAGCCGGTCACGAACTTCCGCGAGCAGATCAGGAAGCCCCTTCAGCAGCGCCTCTTCGAGCCTGCCCCGCTCAAACGGTACGACAGTCATCGGATCCTCCAAGCCAACTGTAACTCCGTGACAAATTTCTGCCGGTGGAATGTGGTCCACCGAGGCAGAGTTGGCAGGAAACTGCTGCCGATCATGGAAACGTGCATCCAGACGGACTGCAGAAAGAACTCGGCAGGAGGGAACAGAGCGAGAACTTCCCTGTCGTGCTGAAAGTCCTTCCCGGCGCCCCACGGGCGGGTCTGCATGCGATTTACGGCTATGCCCGCACCGTCGACGAGCTTGGCGACAGCTTTCCGGGGGACCGGACCGCGGCGCTGCACGCGTTCACGGCCGATCTCGACCGGATCTGGGCCGATCAGGAACCCGATCACCCGGTGTTGCGCCGCCTGCGCCGGGTGATCCAGGCGCACGATCTCCCACCCGATCCCTTCCGTCGTTTGATTCTGGCGAACCTGCAGGACCAAACGGTCACTCGTTACCAGACCTTCGACGACCTCGTCGGGTACTGCCGGCTGTCCGCCGATCCGGTCGGCCGGATGGTGCTGGGTGTCTTCGACGTCAACGATCCCGAGACCGAGCGGCTGTCCGATCTGGTGTGTACGGCGCTGCAGCTGGTCGAACATTGGCAGGACGTCGCGGAGGATCGCCAGGCGGGGCGGATCTACCTTCCCCAAGACGATCTCGCCACGTACGGCGTCCCCGAATCCGATCTCGACCAGCGGGTCGCCTCGCCGGCGCTGCGCGAGCTGATGAGCTTCGAGACCGACCGGGCCGCGCGTCTGCTCGATGAGGGAAGCGCGATCGTCGGGCGGTTGCACGGCTGGGCACGGGTGTCCGTCGCCGGGTTCGTGGCCGGTGGGCAGGCGACGGTCCGGGCGTTGCAGCGTACGGGCGGCGACGTGCTTTCGCAGCAGGCACGCCCGTCGAAGGCGGACACGCTGCGCTTGATGCTGAAGGCGATGGCGCGATGACATCCACGATTGACGACGCGTACACGGCCTGTCTGGACATCACCCGGACCGAGGCCCGCAACTTCTACTACGGTATTCGGCTGCTCCCGCCGCCGAAGCGCAACGCGCTGTCCGCGCTGTACGCGCTGGCGCGGCGGATCGACGACATCGGCGACGGCGATCTGCCGCTGGACGAGAAGCGCGCGGAGCTGGTGAAGGTACGGAAGAACCTCGGCCGGCTGGCTGACCTGGACGATCCGGTGTATGTGGCGGTGGCTGATGCGGCGCGCCGGTACCCCGTACCGCTCGGTGCGTTCGAGGAGCTTGTCGACGGGGTCGAGACGGACCTGGCGGACGTACACATCGCCGACTTCGACGAACTGGTTGTGTACTGCCGTCGCGTGGCCGGGTCGGTAGGCCGTCTGTGCTTGTCGATCTTCGGGCCGACGAGTGACACCGACTTCGAGACGCTGGCGCTCTACGCGGACCAGCTCGGTATCGCATTGCAGCAGACCAACATCCTGCGCGACATCCGCGAGGATCTGACGAACGGCCGGGTGTACCTGCCGGCCGATGAACTCGAGCGCTTCGGCGTCCGCATCATGCTGGACGATCACGGCGCACTGGACGATCCACAAGGGCGGTTGGCCGGGTACATCCGGTACGCGGCCGGTCGTGCGCAGGACTGGTACTCACTCGGCTGGCGACTGCTGCCGTACCTGGACTGGCGTAGTGGTGCGTCCTGCCGTGCCATGTCCGGCATCTACTACCACCTGCTTCGCCGGATCGGTTCGAATCCAGTGCTGGTGTACGACCAGCGGCTGTCGTTGTCGGCGGGGGAGAAGGCACAGGTAGCTCTGACGTCACTGGCGGGAGGCCGGTCATGAGGCGAGTAGCTGTGGTGGGAGGCGGTCTGGCAGGTATCACTGCCGCGCTGCAGCTCGCGGACGCGGGCTGTGCGGTGGACCTGTTGGAGGGGCGGCCGAAGCTGGGCGGCCTCACGCATTCGTTCGAGCGGGACGGGCGGTGGATCGACAACGGTCAGCACGTGTTCCTGCGGTGCTGCACGTCGTACCTGCGGTTGCTGGAGCGTCTGGACGTACGGGACCAAGTACACGTGCAGCGGCGGCTGGACGTACCAGTGCGGAGTGGACGACGTCCTGGAGTCGGACGGATCAGACGGAACGAGCTACCGGCGCCGTTGCACCTTGGACCTGCTCTGGCGTCGTACCGCTGGCTCAGCTTGGTGGAGCGAGTCGCTGCAGCCAGTGGCGCGCTGGCCATGGGACGTGTGGACCGGACGGCTCCGGAGACTGACGAGCAGTCGTTCGGTAGCTGGCTGGCGGCTCACGGGCAGGACGCGCGCGCTGTAGAGGCGCTGTGGGAGCTGATCGGGATAGCGACGCTCAATGCGCGAGCGGATGAGGCGTCGCTTGCTGTGGCAGCGACCGTGTTCCAGCTCGGGCTGCTGGAACAGAGTGACGCCGCCGACATCGGCTGGTCGTTGGTGCCGTTGCAGCAGCTGCACGGGGGAGCTGCTGCACGGGCACTGGCCGCGGCCGGTGTCGCGGTGCGGTTGCGGGCGCGCGTACGCGCACTGAATGAACAGGAGGGTCGTTGGTGCATCGAAGGTGAGCGGTACGACGACGTAGTACTGGCTGTTCCACCGACGGAGGCGGCGCGGCTGCTGCCGGATGGTGCGGTGGACTTGCCGGCCGGGTGGGCGGAGGCACTCGGTAGTTCGCCGATCGTCAATGCGCATGTGGTGTTCGACCGGCAGGTACTGGACGTGCCGTTCGTGGCCGGGGTGGACAGTCCCCTGCAGTGGGTGTTCGACCGGACCGTGCAGTGCGGGGAGCGAGCCGGTGGTGAGCAGTACGTCGCGGTGTCCTTGTCTGCGGCGGACGAGCTGATCGACACCCCGGTCGCCGACCTGCGTGACCTGTTGGTGCCTGCTCTCCGGCGGCTGCTTCCCGCGGCCGCCGACGCGCGTGTGAAGGAGTTCTTCGTGACCCGAGAACGACATGCCACCTTCCGGCCGGCCCCAGGCTCCGGCAGCCTCCGGCCGGCTGCGACCACCAACCGTCCCGGGCTCCACCTTGCGGGCGCCTGGACCGCCACCGGCTGGCCCGCCACGATGGAAAGCGCCGCCCGGAGTGGCGAAGCTGCAGCCGCGTCGGTACTGCGTCACAGGCTCACCAACCGGCCATCGCAGGTTGTACTGGGCTCAGAGGATGTGGTCCTGTGACTGCTGTGGAGCCGATGCCGTCGGCAACCAAGGTGGTGGATCTGCTGACTCGTTCGCGCGAGCTGGTGGAGCCGTCGCTGCGGCAGGCGGTCAGTCGGCTCGACGAGCACAGCCGGTTGGTGGCGTCGTACCACCTCGGCTGGTGCGACGTGCACGGGCGACCGGCCAGTGGGAGTCCCGGCAAGGCAATCCGCCCGGGCCTCACGTTGCTGGTGGCTGAAGCAGTTGCAGGTACGCCAGACCCCGGAGTGCCTGGTGGTGTCGCAGTGGAGCTGGTGCACAACTTCTCACTCATCCACGACGACCTGATGGACCGCGACACGCAACGCCGGCACCGGCGTACGGTCTGGGCGATCTGGGGCGATGCCACCGCAGTACTGGTCGGAGATGCGCTCGCTTGTCTCGCGGACGAGGTCCTGGGGGAGTGCGATTCGCCGTACGCTCCGCGGGCTGGTCATGCGCTGGCTGTGGCGACGCGGGAGCTGATCCGCGGACAGGTGCTGGATGTCGCGTTTGAGCAGCGCAGCGACGTCAGCCTGGCGGAGTGCGTGGACATGGCCGTCGGGAAGACCGGTTCGTTGCTGGGGGCATCAGCTCAGCTCGGTGCGATCCTGGCCGGTGCTGATCCCTCTACCTGCGAAGCGTTCCGGCGGTACGGGCGTGAGCTCGGGCTGGCGTTTCAGCTCGTCGACGACTTGCTGGGCATCTGGGGTGCGCCGGAGAAGACCGGCAAACCGGTGTTCGCCGACCTGCAGGCGCACAAGAAGACGCTGCCAGTTGTGTGGTCGCTGGAGTACGGTGGATCGCCCGGACGGGAGCTGGCTGCCTGGTTCGCCAATCCGGAGGCACCGACCGCCGACGACCTCGCGCATGCGGCCGTACTCGTGGAACGCGCCGGTGGCCGCGAGTGGGCCCTAGCGGAAGCGGAGGAGCGCGTACGCAGCGCGGGCAAGGCACTGGACAGTGCGGGCGTTCAGTCGGCCAACAGGGAGCAGCTTGACCAGTTGGCCCAGTTCGTCGCGGAGCGGCAGCTGTGACGGCCGAACGGGTCGCCAGCGAGGCGCCGGCCGACGTACGCGTGCAGGAGTGCCTGGACGCCGCGGTGGCGTACCTGCGCTCGTTGCAGCACGAGGACGGCTGGTGGAAGGGCGATCTGGCGACGAACGTGACGATGGACGCCGAGGACCTGATGCTGCGGCACTTCCTCGGGGTGGCGACGGCGCAGACCGATGCGGAGACGGCACGGTGGATACGGTCGCAGCAGCGCGAGGACGGGACCTGGGCGACGTTCCCGGGTGGTCCTGGAGACCTGTCGACGACAGTGGAGTCGTGGGTCGCGCTGCGGATGGCCGGTGACGATCCAGCGGCTGCACACCTGACGAATGCGGCGGAGTTCATCCGGTCGGCCGGCGGGGTGGAGAAGGCGCGGGTGTTCACCCACATCTGGCTGGCGCTGTTCGGGCTGTGGGAGTGGGACGACTGCCCGGACCTGCCACCGGAGCTGATCTTCCTGCCGAGCTGGGCGCCACTGAACGTCTACAACTGGGCCTGTTGGGCGCGGCAGACGATTGTGCCGCTGACCATCGTCAGTGCACACCGCCCTGTCCATCCGGTTGGGTTCACCGTCGACGAGCTGCGGTCCGGTGCAGTGACTGCGCCGTACGCGCCGGTGTGGAAGCTGGACGGTGCATTCCAGCGGCTGGACGTGCTGCTGAACGCGTACACGCGCTGGGGGCCGCGTGGCCCGTTGAAGTGGCTGCGACGGTTGGCGATGCGCCGCGCGACTGAGTGGATCGTGGCGCGGCAGGAGGCGGATGGTGGCTGGGGAGGCATCCAGCCGCCTTGGGTGTACTCGCTGATCGCGCTGCGGCTGATGAACTACCCGACCGACCATCCGGTGATGGCCGCGGGGCTGCGTGGGCTGGACGGCTTCATGGTGCACGCCGAGACTGCTGACGGACCAGTGCGGTGGCTAGAGGCGTGTCAGTCGCCGGTATGGGACACAGGACTCGCAGTAGGCGCGCTGCTTGATGCCGGAGTACCAGGGGACGACGAGACGGTGCTCAAGGCAACTGACTGGCTGCTGAGCGAGCAGATCGATGCACCGGGCGACTGGCAGGTACGCCGGCCGGATCTGGTCAGTGGCGGCTGGGCGTTCGAGTTCGCGAACGACGGGTATCCCGATACCGATGACACGGCGGAGATCGTGCTTGCACTGCGCCGGGTCAACCATCCGGAGCCGGAGCGCTTGCGGAGCGCACTGGACAACGCTGTGGAGTGGACGACGGGGATGCAGTCCACTGATGGGGGATGGGGTGCGTTCGACGCGGACAACACGGACACCACGCCGCTGAAGCTGCCCTTCTGTGACTTCGGTGCGGTGATCGATCCGCCGTCGGCTGATGTCACCGCACATGTGGTGGAGATGCTGGCGGCGGAGGGCCTCGGTGGTTCGGCGGAGTGCCGGCGCGGGGTGCAGTGGTTGCTGGACTCGCAGGAGGAGGACGGCTCGTGGTTCGGTCGGTGGGGGACCAACTACGTGTACGGGACCGGGGCGGTTGTACCGGCGTTGGTGGCTGTGGGGATGCCAGTGGACGATCCGGTGATCCAGCGGGCGGTGCGGTGGGTGGAGTCGCATCAGAACGCTGATGGTGGCTGGGGCGAGGACCTACGCTCGTACGTTGACACTTCGTGGGCTGGGCGGGGTGATTCGACGCCGTCGCAGACCGCGTGGGCGCTGCTGACCCTGCTGGCTGCTGAGGCTCGTGGTGAGGCGGTGCAGCGCGGTCTTGCGTACTTGGTGGAGACGCAGCGTCCCGACGGGGGCTGGGACGAGCACCGGTACACAGGTACCGGTTTTCCAGGAGACTTCTACATCGGGTACCACCTGTACCGGATTGTCTTTCCGATCTGGGCGTTGGGCAGGTATGTCCGATGACAGGCGTGGTGTGTACGCCGTTGTACGCGGAGTGGATGGCGCTGCGGGGCAAGCTCACTACACCTCCGATGCGCACGGGACGGTCGCGAGGGACTCCACCGCATGGTCCGGTGCTGGTGGCTGGAGTGGCCGGCGCATTGGTGGACGGGATCGCCCCGGGAGACCTGGTAGTCGCAACCGAGGTCCGGTCCGCCGACCAGGTAGTTGGGGCGGCTGGTGGTGTGGTGAGTCAGGCGGCTGTGCTTGTCGCGGGAGAGTTGCGGCGGCGGGGGTTCACTGTGCACCTGGGGCCGGTGGTTACCGCCGATCACGTGGTGGATTCGGCGGAGGAGCGGGCAGCCCTCGCGGCGGCTGGAGCTGTTGCTGTTGACACCGAGTCGGCGCTGCTGGCAGGCGACGACGGGCAGACCGTGGTGGTACGTGCGGTGGTTGATACGCCGGGACAACCTCTGCGCCGCCTGGGGATGCCACAGCGGGGCGTACGAGCGTTGCGCGAACTGCGCCGCGCGGCAGACGTGATCAACGAGTGGAGTGCGGCAACGGGTGAACGGGAGCTGCTCCTGGCCGGTCCACGCTCCTTCTGCGCAGGAGTGGAACGCGCCATCGACACCGTCGAGCAAGCCCTGCAGCGCTTCGGCGCACCGGTGTATGTACGTCGTCAGATTGTCCACAATCTGCACGTCGTCCGTGACCTGGAACGCCGCGGTGCCATCTTCGTCGAAGAGGTCGACGAAGTCCCCGAAGGCAGCCTGCTTGTCCTCGCCGCCCACGGCGTCGCGCCGGCCGTCCGCGTGCAGGCAGCCGAGCGGCACCTCCAAGTCATCGACGCCACCTGCCCACTGGTCGCCAAGGTCCACCAAGAAGTACGCCGGTACGCCGACCGCGGCAGCACCGTCGTACTCATCGGCCACGCCGACCACGAAGAAGTCGTCGGCACCACCGGCGAAGCACCGAACCACGTACTCGTCGTCTCGAACCCGGCCGAGGCTGAGACGATCCACATCCCCGACCCCACCAATGTCGCGTACGCGATGCAAACCACGCTCGCCGTCGACGAAGCCGCCGAGACCGCGGCCGTACTTCGCCGTCGCTTCCCGGCGCTCGGCGGTCCGCGCAAAGACGACATCTGTTACGCCACCACGAACCGCCAACAGGCCGTCCGTGCCATCGCTGCCGAATCGGAGCTGGTGATCGTGCTCGGTTCCCAGAACTCGTCCAACTCCCGCCGGCTCGCCGAAGTCGCCGAGGCCGCGGGCACGCCTGCGATCCTGATCGACGACGCCGGCGAGCTGCCCTTGCACCGCCTGGCCGGCGTCACCCGGATCGGGATCACCGCCGGCGCCTCGGCGCCGCACACGCTTGTCGACAATCTGATCAGCTGCCTGTCCGGCCTCGGACCGGTCACCGTGACCGAGGCCGGTTCCGCCACCGAGGACGTCCGCTTCGCGCTACCGAAAGAGGTGACTCAGCCGTGAGCATGCCGCTGCGGCAGTCCATCCGCCTGGGCGGATACCTGATGAAGCAGAAGCTCCGCCGCCGGGAGAAGTTCCCGATCCTGCTCGAGCTCGAGCCGCTGTACGCCTGCAACCTGAAATGCGCCGGCTGCGGCAAGATCCAGCAGACCCACGACTGGCTGAAACAACGGATGCCGGTCGAGCAGGCGGTCGCGGCGGTCGAGGAGTGCGGCGCGCCGATGGTGTCGATCGCCGGCGGCGAACCGCTGATGCACAAGGAGATCGACGAGATCGTCCGGCAACTGCTGGCCCGGAACAAGATCGTCTTTTTGTGTACAAACGCCGTCCTGCTGCCGAAACACCTGCACAAGTTCGCACCGCACAAGAACTTCGCCTGGATGGTGCACATCGACGGACTGCGCGAACGGCACGACCAGTCGGTGTGCAAGGACGGGGTGTTCGACGAGGCGGTCGCGGCGATCAAGCAGGCGCAGGCGGCCGGCTTCCGGGTGATGACGAACACGACGTTCTTCGACACCGACAGTCCACAAGACGTGATCGACGTACTCGACTACCTGAACGACGATCTGAAAGTCGACAACATGCAGATCTCGCCCGGGTTCGCGTACGAGAAGGCACCGGACCAAGAGCACTGGCTCGGGCCGGAGGAGACGCGGCAGCTGTTCCGGAAGGCGTTCGGCGACGGGCGCCGGAAGAAGTGGCGGCTGAACCACTCGCCGCTGTTCCTGGACTTCCTGGAAGGCAAAGTCGACTTCGACTGCACGGCCTGGGCGATCCCGTTGTACTCACTCAAGGGCTGGCAGCGGCCGTGCTACCTGATGGACGACGGGTACGTGGAGACGTACCAGCAGTTGCTGGACGAGACGGACTGGAACACGTACGGCCGCGGCAAGGACCCGCGCTGCGCCAACTGCATGGCCCACTGCGGCTACGAGCCGACCGCAGTGGTCGCCACCCTCGGTTCCCTCCGCGAGTCCATCCGAGCCGCGATGGGCTAGTGCACCGCACTAGCGGAGCTCCCGCGTGCTCAGGACGCTGAAGGCGACGATGGCGAGGGCGGTGAGGGCGGCTGGGATGAAGAAGACGTGCGGAAGGCCGATCGCGGCCACGCCGAGGCCACCGATCGCGCCGCCGATGGCCGAGCCGACCGGGATCGCGCTCAGGAACACAGCTGACGCGGTCCCGACGCCCTGTGGGTAGAGCCGCTGCGCGATCGTCACCCCAAGCGCCCCGACACACGCCCACAGCCCGGCCGTCAGCGCCTGTCCCAGGAACAGGCCGGCGACCGACGTACTGAGTGCGTACGCGACGTTCCCGCTCAACCCGAGCACCGCACCGGCCGTCATCGCCCGCATCGCCCCGAACCGGTCAGCCAGCCGCGCCACCACCGGGAGGAGCATCAACTCGAGCAGCGGCTGGATGCCGATCACCGCACCCCG
Source organism: Kribbella hippodromi (assembly GCF_039531045.1). Taxonomy (NCBI): domain Bacteria; kingdom Bacillati; phylum Actinomycetota; class Actinomycetes; order Propionibacteriales; family Kribbellaceae; genus Kribbella; species Kribbella hippodromi. Next base: position 267,600 of record NZ_BAAAPH010000010.1, read on the forward strand.
TACCGAGTCGGACACCTGCAACTGCTCGGCCATGTAGATCGGTAGGTAGCCGAACTTGATCGTGTCACCAGTCATCGCGAGGACGCACACCGCGGTGAAGACGAGTAGCGGCAGCAAATCGGCGATCCGCCGCCGCGGATGACCCGCTGGCGTGGCGATGTCGATGTACCGCTCGACGCGCTGCCGGCCGAGCGGGAGCAGCTGCGCGAACATGCACACCGCCGTAGCGATCAGCAGCGGCCGCAGCCCGAACACCCCGCCGAACCAGCTCCCGAACACCGGCCCCAGGATCCAGCCAGTGGTGAACGCCATCCGCACTGTGGCGATCACCCGGTTCTCGGCGCGCGTCGGGTGCCGGCTGAGCTCGTCCCGGCAGGCGGCGAACAGCAGCGCCATCGCCCCACCGGCGACACTCAGCGCCAGCGTGCTGATCACGAACGGAAGCCACACCGCGTTCGCAGCAGCCATCGCCAGCCAGCCAACGCCGCCGACCAGTGAACAGATCCGGAACCACAGCAGCCGGTCGCGGCTCCGGTCGGACCACCGGCCGATCAGGTACCCGGCGATCGGCGCGGCGAGGTTGGTCACGTAGTACAGCCCGGCGACCGGCAGCGGTGCGCCCAGGTCCCGTACTAGGAACAGCGTCAGCTGCGGGGTAGCTGACGACACCCCGATGCCGGCCACCAGCAGCGACAGGAACGCCGAACGGTAGAAGCGTGACCGGAGAACGATGCCCAGCGCCGACTCGGACCGATCCAGCATCACTCCAAACCGCCGACGGCCAACCGGACCGTCCGGTCGGCAAGGTCCGAGATCACGGAGTTGTCGAAGCCGAACAGGGCGGAGCGGGTGCGGTTCTCCAGCGGCGCGATCAGGTGCTCAGGAAGGTTCCGGGTGCCGACTAGTACGCCGAGGACGGAGCCGACGGTTGCGCCGTTCGAGTCGGTGTCCCAGCCACTCATCACTACACGGCCCACACCGGTCAGGTAGTCGCCGTCCGACCACAGCAGGGCCGCCGCGACGATTGCCGCGTTGTTGATGGTGTGGACCCACGAGTAGTGGCCGTACCGGTCCTGGATCGCGGCTAGCGCGGTCTCCCAGGTGGTACCCGCGTCGGCCAGCGCTAGTACGTCCCGGATCGCCTCCGCTAGTCGGGACTGCGGCGGTACGACGGTCAGCGCCCGCTCGACGACCTCGCGCGGCGACGACGCGGTGAAAGCAGCAGCGACCAGTGCGGCCGCCCACATCTCGCCGTAGATCCCGTTCCCCACATGCGAGAGGGCGGCATCCTGGTACGAGAGGCGCGCGGCCGCCCACGGGTCGCCGGCGTGTACGTACCCGAACACATCGCCCCGGATCTGTGCGCCGATCCACTCCCGGTACGGGTTCCGCCGGCGCGCTACCTCGGGCACCGTGAAGCCGTTGACCAGGTTCAGGTAGGCGGCCCGCTCCGCGGTGTACACCTGCTCAATCGGGAACAGCCGCAGCCATGCCCCGCCCACGTCCTCCGGCCGGAGACTACTGCCGTGTGTCTCGAGCAGATGCAGTGCGAGGATCGCGTAGTCGATGTCATCGTCGCGTGCCGACCCGTGCACGTTGCCGCGCGTGGTGTCCGGCCAGCAGTCGACCAGGCGGAACCCGTCGGGCATGGGGTCGAGCGCTGGTACGTAGTCGCGCAGTGGGTAGGCATCAGCCAGCAGGAGGTAGTCCCGGATGCGCTCCGACGTCCAGTAGTCACCCGACTCGACCGGCTTGCCCACATTGCAACCAGCGATCCGCCCGAGCCAGGCGGCCTGGATCTTGTCAGTGAGTTCCGGCTCGGGTACGGCTTCCGCCGCGGGCAGTGCACCGAGTGAGTCCGCGATGTCCTCCAGCTCATCCGGCTCGACGTACTGCCAGCCCGGCGAACGCTCCGCCAGCGATAGCCGATCCACCAACTCCAATACGGCGCTGCTGTCCGCCGGGTCGATCCGGTTCGCTTCGCGCACTACCGCGTCGACGTCGTACCCGGTCTCGCGCCGCTGCCGCACCTCATCAGCCAGCAAGTCCACCGGCCGCATCGCGTCGAAGTACCCACCTGTGTACGCCGGATCCAGCTCAACCTGATCACTCACCCAACCTAGTGTCCCGTAAGCGATGTAGCTTGACGCTATCGGCGCCCAGGCACGCACCTCGCGGCACTTGCCCAGCGCCCACGATGCTCCGCATCGAGGCCACTGACCAAGCACCCCGATGCACGCACCTGAACACCGCTATCGTTCAAGCTACATCGCTTACGGGACACTGGGGTCTCAGCATGAACCTTCAACCGATGCCCTTAACCGCCTCGTGGACACACACAGGTGTACGCACCGGCTTCGAGGTCCTGTTCACGAACAGCACCGGGCTGCACGGGTGCGAAGACGTCGACTTCGAGTCGTCAGCAGTCACCAACACGCTGCCCGTACACCGCATCCCGTTCACCGTCGGCTCAGCAGTCGAGGTGCCGGCGCCCGCGACGCGGGATCGGTGAGGTTCAGACGGACTGGCTGACTGCTGCGCCCACGAAGACGCTGCCGAGGCCGGCGACGATGCTGGCGGTGACGTTGGCGACGGCGAGGAAGCGGGCACGGTCCTCGAAGAGGCGGATGGTTTCGTAGGAGAACGTCGAGTACGTCGTGAGGGCGCCGCAGAAGCCGGTGCCGGCGAAGAACTGGACGCCGTCGGGGAGCAGCGACGACGCGCCGGTGAGGAAGCCCAGGATGAACGAGCCGACCACGTTGACGCTGAACGTGCCCCAGGGGAACAGCGAGTCGTGGCGGGCTTGGACGGCGCGATCGGCGACGTAGCGCACAGGGGCGCCGATCAGTCCGCCGGCGATCACCAGCAGCAGTCTGGTCATCGTGAGCTCCTGGAGACCAGGGCCCGGGTCGCGGTGACCGTCGTCCAGACGGCGAGAAGTGCGCCCACGATGGTTGCGGCGAGGTAGAGCAGGGCGGTTCCGGCGTACCCGCCGGTGATGAGCTTCTGGATGTCGACCGCGTACGTCGAGAAGGTGGTGAAGCCGCCGAGGACGCCGGTGCCGAGAAACGGGCGGAGGAGGCGCTGCTGGGTGAGTACGTCGGTCACCACGACCATCAGAATGCCGATCAGGCCGCAACCGACGATGTTGATGATCAGGGTGTTCACCGGGAAGCCGCCGGGCGCGATGGGCCAGGCGAGGCTGATCAGGTACCGAGCGGACGCGCCGAGCGCGCCGCCGACGGCGATCGCGGCGAGGACACGAGGATCGTGCGCGCGCCGATCACGCCCGTCGATCCGCAGGTCGACATCGGAATCGACCGGCCCACGAGGCAGCTGGCCGGCGAGGTGCTGCGCCCCCGGATCGCGCTCGACGTGGGGTGACCCCACGGCATCGCGCTCGACGTGGGGTGGTGGCCCCGGGGCATCGGGATGCTCGTTCGGGTCGTGCTGCACTCGGGCCTCCTACCTGGAAACGACCTCGCGGCGCGACGCCGCGAGGTTCCTCAGGTAGGGACTGTTGGCCGCCGGAGCGACGGTTCGGTCCGGCGAGCCCCACCGCCGGTCAAACTTCGGTCAGCATACCAGCGCCGACCCCACCCCTCCCGCGCAACCGGTCCCGATCAACCAAGTCGGAGGCCAAGCGGTCTTAGGAAGACAACTCACAAGACCAACTCCTTGG